>DNPQ01000521.1 GCA_003501335.1 Bacillota bacterium | reverse complement strand
CATCCATGACGTCTACCTCAAATTTATCGGCGGCAGCAATGGTCTCATGAATGTCAACTGGTTTAAGTTCACGACCGGCACGAGTCAGACCACTCCCGATTTTGGTCCCAATGTTTTGATCTTTGATCCTACGATGTCCGCAGCCGCGATCCAAAGCCAATGCGATTCTGTGTTCAGCCAGCAGGAATCGAACCAGTTTGGCTCAAACCGCTATGCATTACTCTTCAAACCCGGCGCTTACAATGTCGACGTGAATGTCGGCTTTTATACGGAAGTTCTGGGCTTGGGCCAATCCCCCGATGATGTAGGTATCACGGGAGCGGTCCATTCCGAAGCGGATTGGATGGGCGGAAATGCCACCTGTAATTTCTGGCGTTCTTGCGGCAATCTGTCCGTAACTCCTTCATCCGGCACCAATCGTTGGGCTGTATCACAGGCCGCGCCTTTCCGGCGGATGCACATCCGGGGCAATCTGGTCTTGGATGACGGAGGCTGGTCCAGCGGCGGCTTTATAGCCGATTCCAAAATCGACGGCCAAGTGAATTCCGGTTCCCAGCAGCAATGGCTTTCCAGAAATACTCAATGGGGAAGCTGGGCCGGTTCCAACTGGAACATGGTTTTTGTCGGTATTGTCAATCCGCCTGCAGGCAATTGGCCCAGTCCGTCTTATACGGTGGTTAATCAAACCCCGATAATTCGTGAAAAACCTTTTCTCTATATTGATCAAGCCGGTGGTTATAATGTGCTTGTGCCGGCCATCCGCACCAACAGTCAGGGCAATAGCTGGTCCGGTGGGACCACTGCCGGAGAATCGATACCCATTAGTGATTTCTATATCGCCAAATCGGCCACCGATACTGCCACCAGTATCAATGCAGCGCTCAGTCAAGGAAAGAACCTGCTGTTAACCCCCGGTATCTATCATCTCAATGATACGATCCGGGTTACCCGTGCCAATACAGTGGTGTTAGGCCTGGGACTGGCTACCTTAAAACCGGATAACGGCTTGGCCGCGATGACGGTTGCCGATGTAGACGGGGTAAAAATCGCGGGAATCCTCTTCGATGCGGGGGCGACCAATTCACCCGTCTTGCTTGAAGTTGGAACTTCAGACAACTCGCTGGATCATTCGGCCAATCCCACTTCCCTTCACGATCTCTTCTTCCGAGTGGGCGGGGCTGGTGTCGGCAAAGCGACCGTCAGCCTCAGAATCAACAGCAATAACGTCATTGGCGACCATTTCTGGATCTGGCGGGCGGATCACGGTGACGCCGGGGTCGGCTGGAATACCAATACAGCTACCAACGGCCTGGTTGTGAATGGCAACAACGTAACCATTTACGGCTTGTTTGTCGAACATTATCAACAATACCAAACGATATGGAATGGCGATAACGGTCGGACCTATTTTTATCAAAGTGAAATTCCTTATGACGTCCCCGACCAGGGAAGTTGGATGAACAACGGCGTCAATGGTTTTGCCTCTTACAAAGTGGCCGACTCGGTAACCAGCCATGAAGCGTGGGGACTTGGCATATATAGTTATTTCAATACCAACCACAATGTCAAGCTGGCCAGCGCCATCGGGACGCCGTATAATTCAAACGTTAAGTTCCATGACCTGATCAGTTATTGTTTAGGGGGTTATGGCGAAATCACACATATTATCAACAGCACCGGCGCTGCTGTAAACTCGGCCAATAACAAGGCCGTCCTCACTCAGTACCCTTGATGCGCGCTCGCTAGGGCTGACGGTTTTTAAAGCAATATTTATTCCAATACAAAGAGCATAGCCTGTTACAGGTTATGCTCTTCGTAAAATTTCCCGGTATAATCCGCGGCCCGTATCTCACTCCGTTACATTATGTTTAAAGAAATCCAAATCTTTATTGTAAGTAAAAGGAGTTAGCTAACTTTTACAGAATTACATGGAAAAATCAGACAATAACAACTCACCTATCAATTTACAGTGAGGAGATTTCCATGAAAAAAATATTTTTGCTTATGATCTTACTTTCTTTTTATTCGGTCGCTTTCGCGGAAGATAATTATCAATTAATCGGTTCCAGTTCCTATGAAACCTTATCTTTTGATACGGATATGATTCGGTTTCGAAAAGAATCCGGCGAAATGTTTATCGAGGTATGGATTAAACACCAGCCGACCGCTGAAGGAGCCAAAGAATATATCCAAGAAAGGCAAAAGAACAAGCTTACAACCGAAGGATTTGAAAATTTATCCTATTATATTGACCATAAACTCTATTCACTGAATAAAAAATCTTGCCGGATAGACAGTACTGATTATGCTAAGGATGAAAGTATCTTGGATTCAAAGTATTATCCCTTGAGAAACTGGCAAGCCATTCAACATAGTAGCGAAGAAGAAATCATTTGGGCATTGGTTATGCAGTATGCTGAAGATTATCAATACGTCCTTGATTATCGAATGCAAAATAATTAGATACGAAAATAATTCGATAATCAATTCTATCTAACCCACTTTAGGAAACTTTTGCTCAGATTTTCTTTTTGTATTATAATTATCATAGTCAAACCGAATTCATGAAGCTTTTTTCAGAAAGGATAAACATGATGGATAAAAGAAAAGTAAAAACAGCTATAGCCGGAACCATAGGAATTTTTGCAATAATAGCTTTAATATATGCCGCTTTTGGTAATCCAAACAAAAGAAGAAAATTCCATTTTTGAAATAGTTAACGCCGACACCTCCGGGTAACATTGCATATTCAAATTAATATCACTCATGGTAAACCTTCACCAAATACGACAGGTAAGATTTTACCACTATCATGGGTAAATTCCCTAAAATTATCGAGTCTAAATGTGACCTCACCCCGCGTCTTCAAGAAAGCGCGGGGTGAGGTCAATAGGCATTCTTCTTGACTCTTCTTCTTAAATCAACTATAAAAACTCTTTTCCTTCAAGCTGACATAATTTCTCTCCCATGTTATCAAGTGATCCAGCAGTTCGATACACTCTTATATCCAACTAGAATTACGCCTAATGCAAGGGCAATTTCTATAAATCCCACGAGATCAAAAGCGTTGGTTGTATTGACTTGATCAGGATCAATCCATTTGTACCAATGAAAGCGATAATGATACCTATTGGAACGTTAATTCGGAAAATCCATTGCCAGCTCCAGTAAGTCACGATAAATCCGCCGGCCAACGGTGCAATCGCAGGTGCTATCAATGCGGGCCAAATAAGATAACTAATCATTTTTAACAACTGTGAAGCAGGTGTCTTTTCCAGTACGATCAGTCTAGCTGTGGGTGTCATCAAAGAATCTGAAACGCCTTGTATAATTCTCGATTTTCAAACCTTTTATATTTTTACACTCACATGCCCAACATCCCCCACATAAACTTTTCTACAGGGACTTTAAAAAATCATGTTGGCTATGGGGCCCATGTTGGCCAAAAAATAAAAAACCGACCAGGATTCACAGGATTAATCGTCTTTTTGACAAAAGACGCTGGATTAGGACGGATTTTTTTATCCAGAGCTTTTCTCTGTAGTATCCTCTTTTTTTAAAACCTTCTTTTTATTTTTTTATGCCCTCCTTCCCCTCCTGGCCCTCTTCCCCCCATAAGCGCTAACTTAATAGTA
>DNPQ01000074.1 GCA_003501335.1 Bacillota bacterium | reverse complement strand
TCTTGACAAACCATATGACATCTTTCTGGCCGCTCAGAAAGTTACCCAGCCGGTGGAAGCCGTGGACAAGAAAAATCGGCATTCATTTATCCCCAATAACATTATGATTGAAAGATAACTTGAAAGAAGGCGTATCTCATGAAACCCCTTTTGGAAGAATTATAATACGGCCGCCTATACCCGTTGGAACAAATCGTCCCCCAAAATCCGGAATACCACTCCGTAAACCAGAAAAAATTCGACCTTATGAAAATATTGGAAACCAAACTGTCGGCGGAGGATAATCAAACGCTGGAAGAGATTTTGGAATTGGATTGCCAAGCAAGTGTGATGGAAGCATACGCTTCCTTTGAATATGGTGTTAAGTTCGGCCTGTTGCTGATGCTGGAAGTGATGGATATGAAGTAAAAGGGAAAAGAGACCTCAAAAAAATTTTGGCTATAACCAGAACATACAGGTTTGAAAATGTGTCATTAACAAAAATTGAAAGGCGAAAAGGGTTTGAATTTCAAACTTCAAACTTTTAAAACTGTGCATCGAACTGCTGGATCATGTGATAACCGGGGAAAGAAATTATGTGAGCTTGAAAGAGAAGGGGTTTTGTAACGGAAAAAGGAAGGAGCCGCTAAAGAATTTGCGTCTTTTTGGGTCTTCTATTTATTTTATCAACCGATATCAGGTCGTTCGGTGTGACTTCTCGCGTTTTGCCATCTTCTCCTCATCCATCATTTGCCCAACAGCTCCGAGCCAAGCGAAGCAAAGGTTTATGGGCGATGTGGGGTTGGTGGGGGTTATTCAAAAGAATGGAACCATGGTACCCATGGTTATCTTTCAGGATTGAATATACTTTTTATTGATATTTGATCTACTATGATTATAACATAGTTTCTATTTTTGGCAATATCTTCAAAAAGGATAGTTTGGGCGGAAAGGCAAGCGGGGGAAGGGGTTGGGGGGAGAAAATAATTGGCGTTTAATCGATGAAGGCCCTCATCCCTGGGGCGGATTCGAAGTTGCCGGCCTTCCCCCGCGATTGGCGTGGGAAGGATCAAGACGGTATTTTGGGTTTTTAAGGATTGCATTTTATTTTTTAATGAATGCCGGTTTTTTCTGCCCACGGCTTTCACCGGCTGAGTCGGGAATAAAGAATGCCCATTAACCTCACCCCGACCCCAATGTCATTAGGCTATGGTTCCATAAAATGGGATGTTGACTCAAGATGTCTATTTGATCTAACTCGCGCCTTTCTTGAAAGGCGAGCTCTTCCCAAAGATTGAATACCCGGCAAAGCCGTCTTGCAGACCGAATCACCCACCGCGATCCTTAATGAACCGGATGTTTCCTTTTCGATAAGTCTCCGTTCTTTTTTCAAACAATATAGCGATAATATCTTAAAGCAAGGATTAAATGTTATTTATTGGAAACGATTAAAATATCAGAATCAATTGTTTTTCTCATGAAGCAAAAGATAGGTATATTCGTGAAGATATGACAGAAAAAAGGATGTACCATCCCGTCTGTTAAAATTCGACAAATTTAGTCAATTTAAAATTAGTGATGTAAAAATTAATTTAATAGTTTTTACATAATTCCTGATATTTGGATATAAAGAAATAATTTTTAAAAGATTCATATTTCGACAAATCTTTTTGGATATTGCGGATATAATTATAATATACGGTTAAATAAATTGTTCTAAGGTGAAAAAAATGAAACAGGAACAAAGCTTAACCGAAATATTAAAAAATAATTTATCCGGCGATAAGTATATCTTGCATGTGAAGAGTGAGCATGAGGAGAGGCCGGTATCTTATGCTCAATTATACCAAAAAGCGCTGCAAATTTTATTTCAATTCCAAGATTGGGGCTTAAAACCGGGAAATGAGTTCCTGATTTTAATTGAAGAGCGGGAATTGTTTTTAGCGGTATTTTGGGCTTGTTTGCTGGGAAAAATCATCGCGGTACCCTTATCCGCAGCCAGTAACGGTGAAAACAAACTAAAAATTCTTAAAATATGGTCTAAGTTAAGCAACCCCCACTTAATCGCCAGCCAAAAATTCATTGAGGATTTAGAAAAGTTTACGGTTGAAAAAAATATGGCGCTTAAGGATGGATTGAAATCAAAAGCATTTCCGGTTGAACATATTCAGGAAACCGTTTGTGAAGGAAGGATATTTCAAGCATCGCCCGAGGACATCGCTTTTATCCAATTTTCTTCCGGGTCTACCGGAGATCCCAAAGGGGTAACCTTAACCCATAAAAATTTGCTCACGAATATCAAAGCGATCATTCAATCCGCCGAATTAACCCGGGAGGATTCAACCCTGAGCTGGTTACCTCTCACTCATGATATGGGGTTGATCGGGTTTCATTTGGTCCCCTTGGTTTTGGGAATTAATCAATCTATTCTACCCACTTCTTTATTTGTCAGATATCCAATGATGTGGCTTGCCAAAGCAAGCCAGCACAAAGCAACCTTGCTTTCCTCCCCTAATTTCGGCTATCAGTATTTCCTTTCATTTTTTAAACCGGAGTGTGCTGTAAATTGGGATTTATCCAAGGTACGTTTAATATTTAACGGCGCGGAACCCATTTCCGCTAAATTATGCGGGCAATTTACTACTGAAATGAGAAAGTTTGGACTCAAAGAGAATGTAATATTTCCCGTTTATGGTTTAGCCGAGGCCTCGCTGGCAGTCACTTTTCCACCGATGGGGGAAAAATTAATCCGTGTTCATCTGAACCGGCACTATTTAGCCATTGGACAAGCGGCACTTGAAACCGAAGAAGCGGACCAGGCTTTAACCGTTGTTGATGTAGGCTATCCGGTCGCCGGCTGTTCCATAAGAATATGCGACCCGGAAAACAGGGTACTGGCCCATGGAAAAATCGGATATATCCAAATCAAGGGGGCTAATGTTACTTCAGGCTATTATAACGATAGTCAAGCCGACGCTCGGATCATCTCGGATGACGGTTGGTTGAATACCGGGGATTTGGGTTTTATTCGCCGGGGCCGTCTGGTGATTACCGGCAGAGCGAAAGAAATCATTTTTATGAATGGGCAAAATTATTATCCTCAAGATCTTGAAAGAATCGCCGAAGAAGTTGACGGCATACAACCCGGAGAAGTCGTCACCTTTGGAGTTTTAAATGAAGAACGGCAAAATGAGGATATCATTTTGGCCGTTTTATTTAAAAAAGAAGTGGCCAAGTTTTTACCATTGGCAACAACTCTTAAACGACATATCAGAAAACAGACTGGGCTTGAGGTCAAAGAGATCATTCCGGTTAAAAAAATTCCCAAAACCACCAGCGGGAAATTCATGCGGTTGAAGTTGAAGGAAATGTACCAAAAGGGAGATTTTGAAAATATAATCCGGGAAATTGGTAAGCTAAACCCAGAAAGTCTTCCATTAAGGAAATTTAACCCAGCGGACAATATTATCGAGGACCAATTGTTACGGATATTATCCTGGCTATTAATGGATGAAGATCTGACGCTGGATGATAATTTTTTGGAAATGAGTTGCAATTCATTAATTTTGGCGAGTTTTTGCGCTCAAATTGAAAAGGAAAATATCGCCAGGATATCTATTGTTGATTTGTTTTCTTATCCATCCATTCGGAAATTGGCGGAATATATTTCAGGCGGGCAGGATCGTCACCGTAGTTCAATATCCTGTTTACAATTAAGATTAGCGCAGGAATTTTTTCATCAAGAAGCGGATTTTAACAGCCGCGCGGAGGATTCGGCATTTCTTTATCGATTGCCGCCTGAATTGGCAAATCATTTAAAAGCCATATCCCGGATGGAGAAAATAACTATGGCTGAAATTTTGTTAGCGCTGTTTATTTATCGGCTAGAAATCCTGGCGAAACAACCGGAGGTAGCGGTACAAACCATGGTGGAACGGGAAAATCAAGTCGGCGTGGTAATTGTCAATTTTGACACTATCGATGAAGTGGGCCAACTTTTTCAGGCTGTACATTCGGAATGTATGAACGGCCAGGGAACGATGGATTCATTGCAAAATATCTGTAGGATGAATTTAGCCAAAGAACGCTTTGCCATTGTACCCTTTTTCTATCAGGAACAGTTAATGACTGAGAAATGCGATTTTCTTCATATTTATGATATAGCTTGCGGCGTACTGGAAACCGGTCATACCGCAGAACTTATTTTTGAATATAATAACGAACGTTTAAACCGTCAGAAGATGGAAGAATATGTTCAGGCCTTTGTGCAATCCGTTTATGATATCGATGCTGTTTTTAAAATGAAGTATAAGGAGATAGCCGGATGAATCTGGTATTACTTTTTCCAGGCCAGGGCGCACAATATACCGGCATGGGCAAATCGTTTTGTGACCGTTATGCTTCGGCAAAAGTAACTTTTGAAGAGGCTAATGATGTTTTGGGATATGATTTGCAGAATTTGTGTTTTTACGGAAAGATCGAGGAGCTGACCCAAACCGAATATGCCCAACCGGGATTACTGACCGTCAGTATGGCAATTTTTCGGGTTTTTATGGAGGAAATCGGAATCAAACCTATTTATGCCTTAGGGCACAGTTTGGGAGAAATTTCTGCCATAACTTGCGCCGGTGGACTGCAATTCAGGGATGCTTTAAAAATTGTCCAAAAAAGAGGGCGCTTAATGCAAGAGACGCTTCCCGATGGGGCAGGAACGATGAGTTCCATCAGCGGCATTGACAAGAGCGTCATTGAGGAAGAATGTCACAGACTTTGCAGCGAAGATGAGATTGTCGTGGTTTCAAATTATAATTCACCGCAACAGACTATTATTTCGGGTCACCGGCATGCTGTTGCCAAGGTGGGCCAAAAATTAGTCGCCAATGGAGCTATCGTAACCAATTTAAATGTGAGTTCGGCGTTTCATAGTCCACTGATGAAACCGATGGTTCCCGATTTCTCGGCCGAGCTGGCCAAGTATTCCTTTCAAGATTTGAACTGGCCGGTTATTTCCAATGTGGATGCCGTACCGTATTTTAAATCCAGTGAGATTTGCAACAGATTAATTCGGCAAATCGAAGAGCCGGTACGCTGGCAAGAATCCATTCATTATATCCAAAAACAAGGAATAACCCATGCTATTGAAATTGGGCCGAAGACCGTATTGAAAAATTTAATGATCCGGAATGCTCCCGAGATTGTTACTTATTCGTATGATAAGTCCGAAGATAGGCTGAGTTTAGTGAAGGGGCCGCTGAGGAAGAGCACTCAGGCGGGGTCTGCCGAAGAGGATATTCAAACCGTGGTGACGATGTGTTTGGCCGCCGCCGTTAGCACCCGCAATCGCAACTGGAATGAGGAAGAATTTTTAAAGGGCGTTATCGAGCCCTATCAAAGAATTAGAGCTATGCAAAGTGTTTTGAAAAAGCAGGGAAATAAGCCTTCCCTCAGTCAGATGCAAGAAGCTTTAGATATGCTCCGGTCGGTATTGGTTACCAAGAAGGTACCGCTAAACGAACAAAAAGAAAGATTCAACCAAATTGTTGAAACGACGGGAACCAACCACTTATTTCGCGATCTGGCCGGTTAAGGTAAACAAAATATTTAAAAGGACCTTTGATGATGAAAAATAACCTATTGATGAACGATAGGGAAAATGTTCAAGCGGATCTTTCAAAGCTTGCCAAGATTTCCAAAAATGATATTGCGATCATTGGGATGGCAGGCCGTTTTCCCCAGGCTGAAAATGTCGAACAACTCTGGGTAAATTTAAAAAACGGCCTGGATTGTATTTCTGAATTCCCTGAAGTCCGGAGAAATGACTGTGACCGTTATTTGGGTTTTAAGGGTGAGAAAAAAGTTCCTTATATTCAAGGAGCCTTTCTGAGTGAAATTGATCAATTTGATTATAAATTTTTTAAGTTATCCCCTAAAGAAGCCAGTTTGATGGATCCCGTGCAAAGGCTTTTTTTAGAAACCGTTTGGCAGGCTGTTGAAGATGCAGGATATGGCGGCCGGAAGCTATCCGGGAGTAAAACGGGGGTTTATTTAGGCTTTGAACCCAGTCTAACGGAATCTTACGGAAAAATGATTTATGAGGTTGAACGTTCCTCATTACAAATATGCGCGGCCGGAAATATACCTGCCATCATTCCCAGCCGGATTTCTTACCTTTTAGATCTAAAGGGACCCACGATTTCGATCGATACGGCCTGCTCTTCTTCTTTGGTTGCGGTTCATCTGGCCTGCCAAGGGCTGCGATGTGGAGATTGCCATATGGCGATTGTAGGCGGTATCAAAATATATCTTTTTCCATTTCATAATCCGGAGGAGAAATTAGGTATTGAATCATCGGATTTTTTAACCAAAACATTTGATGAGCGCTCCGATGGAACCGGTTCGGGGGAAGGGGTAGCCTCGATAGTTCTTAAACCGCTTTCTGAAGCCTTGAAAGATCAGGATAATATTTACGCCGTTATTAAAGGCAGCGCAATTAATCAAGATGGTTGTTCCGCCAATTTGACCGCGCCGAATGCTCTGGCTCAGGCTGATGTAATCGAACAGGCTTGGAGACAAGCGGGGATTGATCCGGAAACCATATCCTATATTGAAGCTCACGGCACCGGAACGAAGATCGGCGACCCCATTGAAATTGATGGAATTACCAAAGCCTTTCAAAGATATACCGATCGGAAACAATTCTGTGGTATCGGCTCTATCAAAACCAATATCGGCCATTTATATGAGGCTTCGGGGATTGTGGGATTAATCAAGGCAACTTTGGCGTTAAAATATGCCGAACTTCCTCCGATGATTCATTTCAAAATTCCTAACGCCAAGATTCATTTCGAGGCATCACCGGTTTATGTTGTTGATCAGTTAACACCTTGGGAAACGGCAGGATATCCCCGCAGATGTGGAGTGAACGCTTTCGGATTCAGCGGCACCAACTGCCATGTGATTCTCGAAGAAAATTTATATGAAAGAAATGATGCGACAAGTGATGATGGTACTGCTGGAGTCTTTTACATATTTACCCTATCAGCAAAAAGCATGACAGCTTTAAAAATGTTGATTGCAGCTTATGATGACTTTTTTGCCAAAAGGATGGATCTGCCGATTCAAAGCATCTGTTTTATCACCAATACCGGCAGGGGCCATTATAGTCAAAGGCTGGCCATCATAGTCCAGAGCTATTCCCAACTGAAAGAGAAATTGAAATGGCTAACGACTGCCAAATTGGCTGAAAAAATGGAAAACGGAATTTACTATGGGGATCATAAAACCGTTGGTTATAAAGGTTCCGGAGGGCAAAATGAGCTTACCGAGAAGGCGAAGCGAGAATTAAATATTCGTGCAGCGGAAAAAATCAAGCTTTGCTTGGAAAACGGCAGAATGGACCGGACAGTTTTGGATGAACTCTGCCAATTATACATTCAAGGGGCGGATATTGACTGGAACCATTTTTATCAAGGGGAGAAAATTAAAAAAGTTTCGCTGCCGGTCTATCCCTTCGATCATACCCGGTGCTGGCTGGAAATCCCGGAAATAAAAGCGCGGTTTGAAGAAACAGGGCTTTATTATACCGTAAAATGGCGGCCAGAAGAAACTAAACCCCCGGAGGGGCAGGGGCTTTTCGGGGAAAATGTCATCTTGATTAAAGATTCAACGGATTGCAAGACCTTCAATGAAGCAACCGTTGCTTTTTTGCGAAAGAAATGTCAAAACTTATTGGAAGTGGAGATCGGAGAAGAGTATCAAAAAATCACGGAACAAAAATTCGTGATTCGCAATCTTGAGGAAGACTATTTCAGGTTATTCGGCGAATGCAAGAACATGGGCTTTCAGGTGATTATTCATGCTTTATCTTTAGAGAATCAAGCGGAAATCCATTCTTTAGCCGAATTAAACGGCCAGTTGAACCGGGGATTTTATAGCTTATTCTTTTTAGCCAAGGGATTGCAAAAGGCTTTGATTCAAGAAAACTTAAAGTTATATTTGATATCTTATTGCGCCATTGAGGTAACGGGCAGAGAAAAGATTATCAAGGCTGAAAATGCGCCCTTATTTGGTTTAGGCTCGATTTTGGAGCGTGAAAACCCGGAAATCCGCTGTAAGTGCATTGATATCGATGATGGCTTTAATATCGATACAATCTATGCTGAGCTTGTTCAAGAATTTCATAGCGGTTTTGTTGCATTGAGAGAGGGAAAACGATACGTTCAAGAGTTTAGCGAGATTGATTTATCTGGTTATCCGTCAGACAAGCCCATTACCATTAAGGACAAGGGTGTATATATCATAACCGGGGGTACGGGTGGGCTGGGACTTGAGGTTGCCAAATATTTAGCCGGGATGAATAAGGTTAATTTAGTGTTCATTAACCGTTCCAAATTGCCGGAACGTGAGAACTGGCCGGAGATAATCAATCATGGCGGTGATCCGAAATTAGGGAAGAAGCTTCAGGCTATCCAGGATATTGAAAAAAGCGGTTCCAAGATTTCGTGCCTTAGCGCTGATATTTCTGATTTTGATGCCATGGCAAAATTAGTTTCGGAAATCCGTTTGCAATATAAAAAAATTAACGGCGTCATTCATGCCGCCGGTGTTTCACCTTGGGGGTTTATCAGCCAAAAAAGTGAACAATCCACCCATCAAGTGATTCATCCTAAAGTACATGGCGCATGGATTTTAGCCGAACTCACTCAACAGGATGACTTGGATTTCTTGGTGATGTTTTCATCGGTTGCGGCGACCTTTGGAGCGCCGGGTCAAGGAGATTATACGGCCGCCAACTTATATTTGGATTCTTTTGCAGCGGTATTGAATAAAAAAGGTCGAAAGGCTTTAACCATTGATTGGGTACAATGGCTGGAAACGGGTATGGCCGTTGAAACCAAAGCAAATGTAAATACCATCTTTAAAGCTTTGCCCACCAGGGTGGGAATCGAAGCTTTGGATAAAGTTTTACATTCCGGTTTGTACCGGGTGTTAATCGGCGAAATGGATTACGGCAGTGATATGGTTTTACTATTGGAGCGATTGCCCATGCGGTTATCCGAGAAACTAAGAGGCAATCTTGAAAAGCAAAAAAGTTTTTCAGGCGCCGCAGCCAAGCGGCAAGATCATCCTGTTGGTGAAGTGAAACTAAAGGGCCGGGATAATGGCGAGTATACCAAAATGGAAAAGATGGTCGCCCAGATTTGGGGAGAGGTTCTGGGTTATCAAGAATTAAGTATTGATGATAATTTTTATGAGTTGGGCGGCGATTCTATTTTGGCAATAAAAATCGGCAACCGGATCAGTAAATTAACCAATAAAAGTTTGCCTATTTCGGAGACTTTAACGATGCCGACCATCTCCGACCTGTCCAAGTATATTGAGGAAATTGAATTCCATCAAGCGGAGGCTGCTTTATACTCCGGCTTTAAAAGTTTCTCAGCCTAAGTTGATTTGGGGATTTTTGAAGGAGGCTGGTTGGGATAATATCCGATTTTGACCTGGTGATCGATAATAGCTTTAACTGCTTTGATATTGTGGTTGCTTCGTGGTTGGCATGGAAGGGTTTTCACTTTGAACTAATGTTCAGTAATTGCTGGGGATTTTCTTTTAAATCCTCTGCATCCGGCCTAATTAGCGACGGACTGAATGAATGGGCCGGAGAGATAGGGTATCCCTTAGAGTCTTATGGGGGCATTAAGCTGATTACCCAAAAATCGGAGGCTCAAAATGCTTTAAGTTTTGTAACTAAAGAGCTCCAAAACGATCGACCGGTAATACTGAATACGGATACCTTTTGGTGTCCGTGGCATGAACGTTATCAAAGAACTAAACGGCTTCATTCCGTTATCGTACTTGGAATGGATACCGAAAATTGCACTTTGGACTGTGCCGATAAATATACTTGGCAGTCGGTACACGGTTCATGCAAGATGTCCTTTAACGATTTTTTAAATGGCTATCAAAGCCTTACAACGATAAGTTTTGAAAAGCCGATGGCCGGAATGGATTGGCGGAAAATTATCCGGGATGCGGTACTCTGTATGAAGAACCAAGCTGATTATGACGCAATCTATTATTTAAAAAAGGGAAATTTTGTAGAAAGAACCGTTTTGGCTTTCAAATTGTTTCAATTTAAGTTTAGGAAGCCACTTTGTTTTGAAGAAATGCGATTGCTTGCTCAAAAAGTTAACGAGTCCAGCTTGGAAAATGAAAGATCAACCACAATACCGCTGGAACGGAATCCTTTGTTGGTGCATTTGATGCTGATAGCACACGGCCGGAAAAAGTTTGCGGACACTTTAAAGTATTTGGGGGAAGAACAAAAGATTGAAAATTTGATTTACGGAGCGCGTCTCATGGGTAACAGCGCCTGGCAATGGGGAGAAGCTGTCGGACATTTATACAATTACTTTCAAACAAATGACCCTAATGAAAAGACCCGGTTTTGTGACGGAATCAAAACCGTGGCCATTTATGAAGAGATGCTGGCGGATATGCTGATTAAATTAACTTCAAAGAGGTAAAGATGAGTATGACTCCAATAAAAAATGGGTTATTTAGAGGTAAATCAATGAAAAAGGTTTGGATATTCTTCGTATTCCTGATGTCGTTATGGTTCAGCTTTTTAGGGACGTTGGTTCAAGCTGATAATACGCCTATTGGTGAACTGAAAGAAGCTAATATCATCAATGCATATTGGGTCGGCGATTATAAAGTCCCCGATCTTTTACCCCGAAAAGCTAACAGCTTCTTGCTGGAAATTCAATTTCTTGTCAATAATCCGGAAGGGAAACAGGTCCAGAACTTTTTGAAGCAAGCGGGGAATGTGTTTCAGCTTAAAGCCAAGGGAGAAAAAGCGTTAACTGCCTATGGATATGAATATGGATATTTTCAGGTAAATCATAAAAATATTTGGGGCTATTGGCTTTCTATCGACAGTAAAGAATCCGTTGATATCAAATACCATCTTCCTTACCGGCTTACCATTAAAAAGCCGAATCGAAATTATCGGTTCATTATCAAAGACCCAATTATTTTTCAAGATCTAAGCGAAATCCCGTTTAGCACTGTTAAAGACCCTGGTAGCGAAATTTTAACCAGTGGGAGACCCAGCGGTTCCAAAATTAAAGTTACGGTTCCCTTTGATTTGAAAAATGGTTTGATTATCATAAACGCGCGAATTAATGATTCTGAAAGAGAATACCGTTTTGCCGTTGATACCGGAGCCGGTACAATCGTTATTGATGATAAAGTTGCTGCCGAATTAGGGCTGATGAAAAAGGCGGAAGGCCGCGCAGCGGATTACTTTGGTGCGAAGAACATTGATATTGTAACGCTGAATCGATTAACCGTGGGCGATGTGGGAGTCGAAAATTGTGGCGCGATCATGATGAGTTTAAAAGTTCTCCATGGTTACAATGTAGATGGCGTCATTGGATATGATTTTTTAAAATTTTTCAACGTGCAATTGGATTATGAACAACAAAAGTTAACTTTATCTCGGGAAAGCATTTCCGGGGACCCCTCGGCTTTCAAAATTAAACTTCATTTGCAACCGAGTCGGCAGATCACGGCCGAATTAAAAGTCGGAGGGACCGGGGTCGAAGCAAAAATTGATACTGGTTGTTTAGATTGTTATGTAATGATTCCCTTGAAATTTTGCGATCAAAATCCTTCTATATTCACTTGTAAACCTGTAAAAATAATTGGGAATGCCGCTGAAGGAGCTATCGGTGGGACTGAGGGAGAGGTTACCCGGGTTAATTGGGTTCAATTGGGAGATATCAGGGAGACCAATGTACCTGTTACTTGTATCAACTCTGATAGTTTTGTAATCGGCAGCGCATTTTTAGCCTGTTTTAAGGTGATATTTAATTTTTCAACCCTAGAAATGGATTTATCCCCCATTGCCGGGAAGCAGATGCAAACCAATATTTTTTCCTATGGATTTGGAAGTGAAAAACGCGATGATGATAAAATATTTGTTTCCGGTGTTATCCGGGGTTCCTCAGCCGATTTGGCCGGGTTGAAGGTTGGTGATGAAATTGTCAGGATTTATAATAATGAGAATCAAGAATTGGCTTATGAGGACTTCATAAGTTTGATGAGTTCCAAAGATAATCAATTGGTTAAGCTTGTAATTAGAAGTCAAGATCATCAAAGGGATGTTACTTTAAATAAAGCAATGGTATTGCCGGAGTAAACAATATAGGCGCTATATAATTGAAAATTCGGGGGTGGCATCTTGTCTTCCAATTTTGCTTATGACTTCTCCGCTATTTTAGATGATGCGGATGCTTTACTGATTGTACCTCCATTTGCCAAATTGGATTGGGCATGCTTAGCTTTACATATCCTGCAAGCTTGTGCCCGAAAGGCCGGTTTTACCGTTCAGGTATTTTATGCCAACTTAGCCATGGCCAGGTGGATCGGCGAAGCCAATTACCAACGCCTATGTGATAAGGGCTATGTAGGGGAAATCCTTTTTGGAAGACATGTCTATAAGAACGACATCAATCGTAATGTAAAAATGGAATTGATGGATGAAAGCGCCGTGGAAATTGATGATCAGCTGAAAATATGGGTGCACGCTTTGATGGATGCGGTGCTTAAAAAAAAGTATAGAGTCCTGGGATGTTCAACAACGTATCAGCAAATTAATTCCAGTATTACATTGATCAATTATGTTAAGCAAATTCGTCCCGAGATTGTGACGGTTTTAGGCGGAGCCAATTGTCAAGGTGAAGTGGGGCGGGCTTTGTTTTCGCTTTCAAATCAGATGGATTACATTTTTTCCGGGGAAAGTGAATTAGCTTTTACAGATTTTTTGAAAGACATTATCCGTAATGGAAGATATCCCCAAGAACGCATCATACCGGAAAAATGTTGCGATATCAATGAAATTCCCGTCCCCGATTATGATGATTATTTGCGGCAGTTCAAGTATTTTTTACCCAAAAGCAGTGTGTATCAAAATAATCAATATTTTTTAAGTTATGAAACCAGTAGAGGGTGCTGGTGGGGTCAAAAACATCGTTGCTTTTTTTGCGGCGCGATGGTTGATATGAATTACCGTGAAAAATCGCCGCAGAAAGTAATCAGTGAGCTGCATGATTTAAGAAATAAATACCATGTCAAAAACATCATGATGACGGATTTGATTATGCCCTATAAGTATATCCATAGTTTAGTACCCCGGCTTATTGATGAAAAATTACATCTTACAATCTTTTATGAAGTGAAATCCAATCTTTCTTTTGAACAGCTTATACTGCTTAAAAGAGCGGGTATATGTAAATTTCAGCCGGGAATTGAAACTTTATCCTCATCGTTATTGGAAAAAATGAATAAGGGAGTAAGCGCCAGACAAAATATTATATTTCTTCGAAATACGAGGACAATAGGGATTGAATTATCATGGAGTTTTCTATATATGTTTCCCAAAGATACTGAAGATGAATACCAAGAAATTAAAGTGATCTTGCCATTAATATCACATTTGTCGCCGCCTAATCGGATTCAGCCGATTTCTACGATGAGATTTAGCCCGTTATATAAGTTCCCGGAGAAGTTTGGTATTACGAAAACTATTGCGAATTTGAATTACCAATATTGCTTTCCGGAAGCTATAATTTCAGACATTGCTTGTTTTCACCAAGGCGATTATGCATGTTTTGGCAAGCCGGAGGAACCTTTAATTCAAGAAATCATAGGGATGCTAAACATTTGGCAGAAAAAATGGCAACATAAAGAACAGCCTAAATTAAAATTAGTGGTAAATTCTCGCCAGAAATTTTTGTTAATCGATACCAGAGGCCTTGACGAACCAATTTTGCAAACAATCTCTTATAAACAAGCAGCGGTAATTATGATGGATCGCCCGGTGACATCGGTTTCTAGAGACTTACAAGATGAAATAGCTTGGGGATTAAAACATAAATTCTTGATAGAGCTTGATTCGTGGTATGTCTCTTTAGTAACGGCCAATCCTGAATTAGTCTCGTTTTTTATAAAAGAAAATGACATGACTTCAAATCCAATCAATGAAAAAATGTCTCCGGGTATTGTTTTGGGGAGGTGATAGCTTGGATGCTGTTCCGAAATATAATTTTTCCAGTTTTTTGAATGATGCAGAAGCTTTGCTGGTTGTTCCTCCTTTCGCCGATATAAGATGGCCCTCATTGGCGTTGCATATTTTGCAGGCCTGTGCTAAAAAAGCAGGTTTGAGGGTAGAGGTATTTTATGCCAATCTGGCTTTGGCTTCGTGGATTCATCCGGATATTTATCGACAAATTTGTGAAAAAGGAAATATAGGAGAGTCTATATTTGCAAGACATGCTTACGGCGAAAATTTGGCTGAATTTGTTAACTATATTGAGTTGGAAACAAAAGAAGGCATTACTGGAATTGATAGCTTTTTAGATGATTGGATTCGAAATCTATCAACAGCGATTTTTAAATACCATTATAAAGTTTTCGGATGCACAACATCTTTTGAACAAACCAATGCCAGTATTACCTTAATTAATTTTGCGAAAGTGTTACATCCAGAAATTATTACGATTGTAGGTGGAGCGAATTGTCAAGATAATTTGGCTGAAGGGATACTTCTTTTAAGCGACAAGATTGATTATGTTTTTTCCGGAGAAAGCGAAATTACATTCCCGGAATTTTTACAAAAAGTTGCTACGGGATTACTTCCTAATGAACCGGTTATCCGGGAACGGCTTTGTGACTTGAATGAGATACCGTTTCCCGATTATTCCGATTATATTAAGCAATTACAGTTTTTCCTGCCCGACTGGGAGTCGGGGAAAAAGTATAGTCTGACCTATGAAACCAGCAGAGGATGCTGGTGGGGGAAAAAGCATAGATGCCGTTTTTGTGGTACTTTCGGCGTAATGAAATATCGAGAAAAACATCCTGATAAAATCATTCAGGAGTTACGTTATATGACCGAAAGTTGCAGTCAAAAACATATTTTGATGACTGATTGTATAATGCCATTTCAATATGTAAAAAATTTGCTTCCTAAATTAGCCAGTGATCTTCCTCATCTTGATATTTTTTATGAGATGAAAACAAATACAACTTTTGAGCAGTTAAATTTGATGAAAAAAGCTGGCATAAACAAGACACAGCCAGGAATTGAATCTCTTTCATCTTCATTATTAAGAAAAATGAATAAAGGCGTTTCGGCACGACAGAATATTGCCTTATTGCGAAATTGCATATCATTAGGAATAAGTTGCGCTTGGAATTTTTTGTATGGATTTCCCAATGACACAGAAGATGATTATTTGGTAATGAAACCCTTATTACCTTTATTAGTCCATTTTCAACCACCATTTCGATATAGCCAAATGGTTTTAGCTCGATTTAGTCCTTATTACAATTCTCCAGAAGAATTCGGTATTGAAGATATTCAGCCTTTATCAATATGTAAATCATGGTATCCCCACAATATAGCACCAAAAGTTGTTTATAATTTTGAAGGAAAGTATGAATATTTTTCTAGACCGGATAAACCTTTAATGCAAGAACTACAACGACAAATTGAGAAATGGCAAGGGCTTTGGAAAGAGAAAGTAATTCCTAGACTTAAGATAGTCACTACTTTGAAAGGAAAATACTTATTGATTGATACCCGAGGGCTTGATCGACCACTGGTCCAAAGCATATCCGAAAATCAAGTGCAGGCAGTTTTATTTGATCATCCCATAAAAGATATCCCGGAAAAAATACGGGAAGCAATAAAATGGGGATTGGACAATAAATTAGTTGTTATGGTTGATTCCTGGTATATTACTTTGGTAACTGCAGAACCCGGTTTGATTAGTGCCTTAAAGGAGGATACTAATGGCAGTTTATAAGAAATTGTTAATCAAATGGGATATTTATAATAATAAAACTTGTCAGGATAGGCAATCTTTTAACCAGCCGGATTTGGCAACGGCTGAGTTATTTATAAAAAAAATCGTCAAGAGTATGTTTTCATTTATTGATTTTACATTTGATCTAAGAACGGTTTTATTACTGAATTTGAATTTTTTTGAGAAAATAATTGGTTTTCAGAAACAATACTTATATGAAAAAGAATATACCAATACAATCCAAATAAATAGCGCATCAATCAATGAAGAATTTATTTCGTTTGCCAAAACAAATCAGTTCGGTTTGGCGATCTCGATCGACGGAGTATTTCAGAAAGAATTAAAAAGTCAGGATTTGATTTTGGAAAAACTACGGATGTTAAATAAAGAAGAAGTGAAATATGAACTGATTACGACTTTCAATGATGCAATGATCCAAGATACTGGTGAAGTGTATCGGTTTTTTAAATCACTTGATGGTCTTACCGGAGTGGATTTGTTGATTCCTGATATATTTGAACAGAGTCCGATGAATGGAGGCGGTCTTAGCAGAACCATTAATGGTCTGTTTGATTATTGGTTTAATGATATAGATTGTAATTTTGATATAAAAATTTTGACATCATTCGTTTTAAGTCTTCTGGGTCTTCAACAACCCAAATGTATTTTTAAAGAGTGTTGCATGAGTGAGAGTAACGCTTTGGTGATCGATTTGGCAGGAAGCGTTTACCCGTGCGAAAGAAGAGCCATGAAAGCATATTTATTAGGCAATATTGCAACTGACGAAATTGATCAATTCATGGTAAATAATTTTACACGGCAAAAACACGCACGGATTGATTCCAAAGTAAAACAATCCTGCCGTTTTTGTCGATGGTATTTATCATGTTATGGTGGTTGTCCGGCCCAATTGAATCAGATGACAAGACAAAATGAGTTTTGTGATGAAATGCAGGCTATTTTTAGCCATATTCATTCAGTTCTTCAAGAATGTGGCATTTTGGATAATGATGAAAATATATTGATCAAAGATGACCAGACGATTGCGAATAAAGAGTTGAGAAATGCGATTGTTGGGTTTTACTCGTAAAATATATGATTATATAAGTTTGAGGGCACAGGGGAAAAGAAAGGAGGCGGCTTCATGAAAGAATTAAATATAATTAATAAAAAAGCGCTGGAAGTCAAAGTCAATAATCAGTATTTTACTGAACAGAATAGTAATCCGAATTATTGTGACGTATCGGTTGGCGCGGTTACAAGTTCAGGCGGCGACCCCGGCATTGGCGTAACGATTCCAATTGGGTAAATTAAGTACAGAATATATTAGATACTATAATCATGTAAGTTAATTTTAAAAGCATCCTATGCCCTCATTTAATAAATATATAACGAGCTATGGTTGGTTTTCTTTGTAAAGGACAAGGAAAGGGTGAGCATAATGGATATGAATCAGTCAAAAATATATTTTTTTAAAAACAATCGGGATAACGTTTACTTATATTCGGGATATACCGGTTTGATTTTGGAATGGGATCCTCGAATCCAAAAACATCTTGAAAATGAAGAATATGATGAAGAAGCAAATAACTGTTTACAAGGAAGAACCGGAGATTCTCCTCTTTCACCACCATCATTACCAATAAAACCCGCCCTAGAAATGATAGTATTGTTTGTCACCAATCAATGTAACCTAACTTGTTCCTATTGTTATGAAAGGGCTAGTGGCCTTCATAATATGGAAAACCTTGACATGGAAACATTAAAAGAAACGATTGTATATTTTATTAAAAACTTTGATTACCAAAATCGTATCAATATTTGTTTTTTTGGCGGCGAACCATTATTGAATTTTTCCCTAATTAAAGAAAGCATAACTGTCTTAGAAGAAATTGGTAATCAACATGATATCCGTTTTAATTATTCGTTGACCACCAATGGAACACTTCTCAATGATGAAATCATTAATTTTATAATTCGTCATAATATCAATATCGGAATAAGCATCGATGGGCCAGAGATAGTACATGATTTGCACAGAAAATATTTGGATGGTAGAGGTTCTTATCGTTCCATTATTGAGAATGTTGCCCAATTAGCTAATTATTGTGATATTACGGCTCGAGTTACTATTACCGATTATAGAGTCGATTTAATAGAGTTGTATCAGGAATTGGAAAATGTAGGATTTAGCACGATGAAAACAGAATGTGTGGTTAACCCGAAGTTTAAGATTTCTTCCGATGAATTCCAATATTTTAGAGGAAATTTGCAATTATTTGCGGATTATTTTATTCGTAATTTGAAACAAAGGAAAATTGTTAACTATGCTGATTTCTTAGCTGTATTGAAGACTTTGCATTTGGGTGCAATGCCCAAATTTTTTCCTTGCAACACCGGATTGAATCAGTATAGTGTAGCGACTGATGGATCAATTTATTTTTGTCACCGGTTTATGAATCTTCCGAATTTTAAATGGGGTGATGCTGCCCGGGGATTAAATTTAGAAAAAAGGAACCAGTTTTTAAAAAGTCACATGGTAACAATGCGAGGTTTGAAACGTTGCGAAAATTGTTGGGCTCAACGAATGTGTGGCGGAACTTGTTACCATGCATCGCAGGTTGAAACAGGAACGACTGCAGAAATGAGCGGCTTTGATTGTGAATTCAGAAAAGCAATATATGAAAAAGCCTTATATATTTATGCCTCACTTGTCGATGAAGAGAAAATCTTTTTGGATAATATGGATGCTTGTAGTTAATGAGGTCCGGAGATAATTCTAATGGAAAATTGCAAGAGTGATTTCTTAGATATCAGCATGACCGAAGTTTCTTTTTATCCCAATTTTCAACCCCACGAATGGAATAAAGAGTGGCTTGAGCAATTTGTGACTTATCTGTCTTTAAGTGCTGACTATATTAACCGATACATTAACCTTAAAAATATTCCGCCAATTTTATTCATTGCCCCAGATTTTCGCGAGACTTTTATTTTAGAAAACGCATTGCCATATTGGCTGAAGGGAGTATTTGACGGAACAAGGATTTGCTTTTTAATTGATGACAAGTGCAGGAGATGGCGCCAAATTGTTAATCATGAGTTATTTCATGCGGCAGTGTTTCAAATTTATGAATCTCACCCAGTAGTTCCGGTTTGGTTTAATGAAGCGTTGGCATATTTTGTGGGAGAAAATATTAATTTCTGTCAGGGAGAGTTACAAAATAGATTAACAATCGAGTATCAATCGATCAAAAGATTACTGCTTACCGATAAATTGTTGACTGAAGATCGAAATCCCTACGAAATTATAAAATCTTTTGGCGCTTTTTTCGGACAAAATTTTTCTTCAGAGTCGATTAAGATATTCTTTAATGAATTATCATGTGAGCTGAATTTTACAATTACCTTTCAACGAATTTTCGGATTAACTTTCGAAGTAGCCATTGATCAATGGCATGACTCCATTATAAATGTCCTAAATAGAAAAACTGCTGAAAATAGTAGTCTGCGACAGGAATTGAAATATCTTAATTCTTTTGAAACTGCTTTAGTAATTTTAGCGAAAATTGTAAAACGTGATTACCAATTGATGTTTATTAATTATTGGAGAGGCATTGATGCTGATTTTGACGATCAGACTTTATCGAAAAGGCTTGATTCTTTTGCAGATGATAATTTAAGTTCCTTGGAATTTTACCATGGAATCCGTTTGAATTTATTAAAACCCGTTACAGCTGAATCTGCATGGAATTTTATCATTGAAGAACTTAAGCAATATTGTCCGGTTATAATATTGACGGATACCTATTGGTGCCCTTGGCATGAAGCATATGGAAAATACCACGAGGCCTATTATTGTTTGGTGAATGGGATGAGCGAATCCGGACAGTACTTAACATGTATCGACAATAAAATTTTTAAAACCAAGGATCAGATGGGTACGATGCCATTTTATAATTTTAAGACGAGTTTTAAAGAAATTTATTATTATCAACTTTTATCCCAGAGTCATTCGTATTATCCCCAAGATGTCTTTCAAGATGTTATCAAACAGCATGAGATGGATTTAAAAAAACAGCCTTTGAGTAATTTAAATGATAAAGCTTCTTTATTGAAAAGGTTTGATGATATTTTTCGGGGACGTTATAAGTTTGCAATCGCTTTACAATATTTGGCTGACAGATTTGACGATAGAGAGATCAAACAGTTTTCGCGTGAGATGTTTATAATCAGTAATGGCTGGAGAAAAGTCAGGCTTTATTTACTTAAGAATTATCAAGAGCCTCCAGGGATATTATTACCAAGCATTATTTATCATATTTTGAACATCGGTAAACGGGAAGAAATCCTTCGGCGTTTGATGAATTGTTACCCTAGTCAACCCCAAAAAGAGTTGCACGATAACTAGATGAATTTGCGACGGACTTAATACAGGTGATTCAATTTGATTTTTAAACATTACTATTGCATTCAACATTATGATCTTAAAATGGCAGGCCCGGCTTGCTTGGCAACGGTTGCTAAGCAATATGGATTGCGGGTATCAGTCACAAATTTGCAGGAACTTTGTTTGACGGACCCCAATGGCGCCAATATTTGGGGATTAATCAAGGGTGCACAGTATCTGAAGTTAAGCGCCAAGATCGTCGAATTGAGCCCTGATGAATCCATTTTCGCCATTCCCTTACCGGCCATTACCCAAATTACTTCCAATCATGGTGAGCAACACTATGTGGTGCTCCATAAAATTGATCATAAAGGATTCCTAATTGCCGATCCCCAAAAAGGTCTCCAATATTATTCAGCAAAACAATTTTATCTTGTTTGGTCCGGCAAAATGATTATTTTGACACCAAGACGCGGATTAGACCGGGCTAATAAGGAAAATACCGTGTTATCGAGATTTATGGCTTTATTTTCAAGCCAAAAGAAATTATTGTGGGGAATTGCCTTAGCATCCTTAATATTAACCCTTTTTGGAATCACCAGTGCTTTTTATTTTAAATATCTGGTGGACGATATCCTTAGCAACGGTTTAAAAAATACCTTGATCATCATCACCATCGGATTATTGATTATCAAGGCTTTCAGTCAATTGATGACGGTTTTTCGGAGCCAGTTGCTTTTATATTTTAGTTTGCGGATTGATGTGGATTTGCTATTACAATATTTTCAGCATGTGTTGGATCTCCCCCTCGGTTTTTTCGGCTCGCATCGGGTGGGGGAGATTATTTCCCGTTCCAATGACGAGCAAAAAATCCGCAATGCTTTATCCAGCGCGACGGTTTCAGTTTTATTCGATTCGGTGATGGTGTTGGCCGGATTGACCGTCTGCTTTTTGCAGGACGGTAAGCTGACTGCCATGACCCTATTGTTTTTACCGGTTTATTTCATCGTGGCTTTGATATTCCGCGGACAATTTAAACGTATAAACCAGCGGGCCATGGAACAAAGCGCCGAAATGCAATCTTGTTTGGTCGATTCATTTTCGGGTGTGGAGACCATTAAAGCCTATAATTTGGAAGAACGGTTTCACGGGATGATGGAACAAAAATATATCCCGCTGATCCGCTGGCTCTATAAATTGGGATGGCTGAAAAATCTGCAGTTTTTTTTGGAAGGCACTCTATCGGATGGAATTACGATACTGGTATGGCTGGTTGGCGGTTTGCAAGTCCTGGGCGGGAAGATTACTTTGGGCCAGCTGATTACTTTCAATGCCTTATTAGCTTATTTGATTACCCCCATTCAAAACTTAGTCAATATCCAATTTACTTTGCAGGAAGCGGCAGTAGCGGCGGATCGGTTTACGGAAATTTTGGATTACGATGTTGAAAAGCAGCGTGAAGATGATAAAATACCGATCGCTAAAATTAAGGGGGATATAGAATTTCGTAATATTTCCTTTCGTTATGGGAGCGCTAAGTTGGTGTTGGACCATATCAATTTGAAGATTAGGGCCGGTGAAAAAATTGCCCTGGTTGGGGAAACCGGCTGTGGCAAAACGACTTTAGTCAAGCTTCTGTTGGGGTTTTATACGGCCCAAGACGGTGAAATCATCATTGATGGGTACAATATTAAAGATATCAGCCTGGAGAAATTGCGCGATTTCATTGGTTATGTGCCTCAGGATAGTTATTTGTTCAGCAGTACGATCCGGGAGAATATCGCCTTTGGACTACCGGAAGCTACTTTGGAGCAGATTATTGAAGCGGCTAAACAAGCCCATATTCATGATTTTATTGAAGAATTACCCTTGCGTTATGACACCATTGTCTCAGAAAGAGGGAACTCCTTATCGGGCGGGCAAAGGCAAAGAATTTCCATTGCCCGGGCCATCCTTAAAAAGCCGGATCTGTTTATTTTGGATGAGGCAACCAGCAATTTAGACACCATCACCGAAAATGCCATTCATCATACGATTGACAATATAACCAAAAATATGACCACTTTGATCATAGCTCATCGGTTAAGTACCATTGTCAAGTGCGATCGAATCATTGTGATGGACAAAGGAAAAATTATCGAATCCGGCACTCATTATGAATTATTACATAACCAAGGGCCTTATTACCAGTCCTGGCAGGCCCAAATCGGAAATCAGGTTGAAAGAGTTAATGCAGGAGCGTGAATGATGAAGTATGTTTTATTGAACTATAATGAATTGACGGAAGGTCGTGAAGTTTTAAACAATGAAACACCTTCTTTTATTTTAATTTTTATCTGTTTGATCGTTTTTTTGGTGAGCGGGATTTTTTTATGGATGTGGTTTGGAGAGGCTGAGGATTTTGTAATAGCCCAGGGACACGTTTTACCTTTTAAAGATGCTAGCGTTATTCGGAATACTGTCAGCGGTTATGTTAAACAAACTTTTTACCGGGATGGCCAGCATGTTGAGGCGGGTGAACTTTTATACACCATTGAAAATAAAACTGAAGATGTTCAAAAAAATAATTTACAGGCTATGATAGGGAAAGTCAATGCCGAAATCAATGAATTAACCAAATTGGAACGGAGCGTCATCGAAAATAAAAATGGCTTGGCGGAAAGTTCGGATTTTTATTACCGTTTTCAAGCATATCACTCCACTTATCAACAATTGTATGACAAGTGTCAACTCGCTAAAACAGACTACTTCAATAATATCGATTTATATCCCAGTGGTATTTCCCAGGAACAACTGGAAAAATTAAAAGTAGTTTTTCATAACTCTCAGACTGATTTGGAGGGATTAAAGTCGCAAACGTTGGCGGCTATTAAGGATGAATTACGGGATGATCGAAAACAGTTGTTGAATTTGCAGAGTTCGACGGTAGAGGCGGAACAAAGAATTGCTTTATCCCGAATCATAGCGCCGATTACCGGAACTGTTCAGATTCAACAAGTTGTAAACCCCGGTGAGTTCATTCCCTCCGATATGGTGATGGTAAAGATTATTCCCACGGAGGAGACCAATTACCGGATGGAGCTTTCGGTGAAAAACCGGAATGTCGGGTTGTTAAAAATTGGGCAACTTGTAAAATATAATTTTGAAGCTTTACCGTTTCAAGAGTATGGCTTTGGTAATGGGAAAATAGTTTATATAACCAAAGATACTACTGAAGATCAACAGATGATCTATCGAGTGCAGGGTACTATTGTAGAATCACAATTGGCTAATATATCCAAAGAGATCGGTAAGATTAAGCCCGGTATGCTATGTCAGGCCCGGATCATTGTCAGAAAGAAGAAAATTATTTTTTTAGTCATGGAAAAAATCGGTTTGTTTTTTGGTAAATTCGGTACCTAAGTGATATTTACAATGAAACGCAAGGTGAATGAGAAGAAACTAAAGCGGAATCATTGCCGGCGGGTCCTTTGGGGCGGGAGGTGATTTCTTGAGTATCCGCAAATTCTTGGTATATCTATTTTGTCTCAATTTTATTTTATGTATCCAAGCAATCACCAAAGCAAGTCAAGAAAGTCCAGGGAGTCTAGGTATGAACGTATCCTTTGCCCAGGCCGTCCAGCATGCAATGGATTATGATATGAAAATAAAGCAAATCAAAAAGGACTTGGAAATCGCCCAAAAGGATTTGAGGAATGCCAAAAAAACCTTGATGATATATGGCGGTATTTCTAAAGCAAATACGGATACAACGACGGATCAGACTTATATTCAAATCGGCGGCTCGAAATATGTGCTTTCCGGGAGCACCGATAACGGCAATGATGTTACTTACAGTGGGACTATCCAATTGAATCCCCAATGGAAAGTAACGGTAACCCAAGATGATAATCAAAATGACCAGCAATGGGGAATATCCTATTCACCCTTTGAGTTTGGGCAAATTATTGACATCAAGCAGAAAGAATTGAACCTGGCGACGCAAGTCAAATTGTTGGCAGAGGCCCAATTAAATTTGGAAGCGCAGGTTTATACTGCCTATGCTAATGTAATTCAAAAGCAAAAGTTGCTGGATTGTATGAATGAAATGCAAGAGCTGACTCAGGCCCATCTCAATTTGACCAAAACATTATGGGAACGGGGGAAATTGAGTGAATTTGATCTTTTAGAAGCGGAACAAAGAGTGAAAGCGATTGAAAATAAAGCAACCCAGGCTAAACTGGCAGTGGAGTTGGCTTTGCTGGATATCAACCGCTTAACCGGTGAAAATTATGGCACTGAAAATATTTTTAATGAACATCAATTAGATTGGGCTGATACAAACAGAATTAATCTTCAAGCCACGATTGCAGCGTGCCGGGAAAATTCTCCCGAAATGGTGGTTCAAAATTTAGAAATCGAAGTCAAGCAATTCCTGTATAAGCTGGTGGGAGTACAAAGATTGTCTGGCTGGAGTATTAATTTTAGTGAACAGCAAGAGCGATCGACGACAATTCTTGATCAAGACCAGACCTCCTATATATATTCACTTACTTTAAGTTGCAGTCCCATTTTTGACCAAACCTGGAAAGGGAAAAAAGAAATAATTAAGTTAAACGTGGATAAATCAAAGATAAAAAAAGCGGATTTGATCATCCAAAGGGAGGCAACTTTAAAAAATGTCTATCACTCATGGCAAATGAATGAATACGCACTGGAATCGGAAAAAGACAGTATCACTTTAGCCAAAGAAAGGTTGCGTTTGACTGGCTTAAAGTTTGAGCACGGCATAGTTTCGGCTGTGGATGTAAATCATGATCGGGAAGATTTGATGCAAGTGGAACAGGATTATTGGAATGAGTGGTTGGAATTACAAAAAGTGCGGGAATTATATTATCTAACCGCTTGGGGAAAACCAGTCTTGGAATGAGTGAAGGTTGCTGCGATGAAAGATAAGAAACGAAAAAATAGCCCAAACGGAGGATTTGGGGCTTTCATTTGCTTCGCTAAGACCCCTTGATTCGGGAATAGTCGTCCTAGTTAACTTTTTGCTCCCTTCTGAAGGACCTTTTAATACTTCAGAAGGAGCTCTTTGTATTCCTGATGGAGCTTTTAATACATCGGAAGGAGCTTTTAGATGTTCAGAAGGACCTTTTAGTACTTTAGAACGAGCTTTTGGTACTTCATAAGCCTAAAACCAACCCTTCGTCCCTGAGCAGGGATAACCACCATCCTTCGCAATAGAAAACAATAATTGGATTTTTTACGTGAGAAATAAATGAATGCCGATTTTTTTCTGCCGAGGGCATAAAAATAAAAAAATGTTGTTAATGGGTGGAAATTGATAGCCTGAAAAATCAGCGAAATCAGGTGAATCAGTGTCAATCAGCGGTTCAGACAGGGATTGAATGGGCAAACAGTCGGAACCACTGATTAAGCTGATTGGAATGATTACGCTGAATGGCTGGGGTGGATTTGATTGGGCAGAACAAAATGTAAATCGACTCACCCTAACAGATACTCGATCGGCATGAGTCAAGTGGATGCCTTGGCGCATCTCTTAGACGCGACCTCCCTTTGACTGTCAGCCTAATATGAACTTGAAAGGGATGGGCAGGTCGAATGATACAGCCGTGCAACGGTATTTTTTATTGAGCGTTTTCAATGTTGGTTTGATGATGGCCGGGAAAAGGTTTTTGTGTTTGGTCAAGTAAAAATGTAGGTTATTATCACCAGGAAATGCCGGCAATTATCATGATAATTGCTGGTTCAATCTTTAGGGAATAATAGTCATTTTTGCTGCGGAAGCGGCTTTAGAAAGTTAATCAATGATGAAAATGAGTAAATTCTGTAACTCCCAGTATTTTTAGGTATGGATAATTACTCGTTCCTTTATTAAAAATGGCGTATCAAACAAGCCCTTAATCAACCAAATTAGTATCTATCTTTATCAGTTTCAATCAATAATTGCTCTTGTTTTCTTCAACATATTCCAATAAATCTCCCGGTTGACATTGCAGTACCCTACAGAGTTTATCAATTACTTCCAATGAGACATAATCATTTGTATTCAATTTTGCCATTGTCGCTCCGGAAATGCCTGCCAATTTAATAAGAACCGTCTTTTTTATTTCTTTATCAATAAGCAATTTTTGGAATGGTTTATAACTAATCAAGTCAAAACCTCCTTAATATCCCAGTATCTTAAATATTACTAAATAATATTTAAGATGTCTAATAAAAATTTGTATATACGATTGACATAATTATTTATTATGTTATACTTAAATTTGTAGATACAAATAAATATTCGTTTTATTAAATACTGAAGAACCAATATAAGAGGAAAATTTTTTTAAGCTAAAGTGGCAACTTGAATAAGCAATGATTTAGGTTTATTTTTTTACATACAAAATTTATTCGCCTTTCACGGAGAAAGGCGTATCCGCGCCGCCTCTGATCAGGACGAACATGGCGGTTGCGTTCGGCAGGAACACTTAATTGCCAGGCGAAAGGCCATGGAAGGCGGCGACATACTAAAAACGCGTGTCCAGATAAATCGAATCATACTAACGGGTGAAAGTCCCGTCCCGGTAATCGCCAAGGAGCCGGGTAGCTAATCCCGGTGCGTCACAGAGATGTGGGGTGCTAAGCGGGAGGATAAAGTACCTGTTTAAAAGCAGGGCGAGCAAAGATACAGGCCGTAACAATCGCCTACAAAGTAGGCACGTGAATTCTGCCGCATCGTCAGATGAATCCGTACTTTACTCCATGGATGGGTCAAAGTG
>DNPQ01000280.1 GCA_003501335.1 Bacillota bacterium | reverse complement strand
TGATTGAACAACGGTTGGAAACGGCCCATGAGGGAAGTTAACAGTTACCAGAGGGTGCATTACTGTGCATTGAAAATCAAATTTGGTTTTTGATTCAAGGTGGAGCACCCGGCCCAGAGTCAAATTTTTTAAATGGTTTTCTAACAGCGTGGGTGGCTGACTTGCTCAGAAAATGGATTAGACATAGATTTTAAGTAAAACAACCACCCGGCATCCAATGAGACTCTTATCGGTACGTTGGCGAAGCAAACCAAAGCGGATGATTATTGGGTGATCTTTAACTGTAATTCATCTTTGGAAAAAGCAGTTTTAATCCCCATTTGTCCAAAGTCAATACAATCATAGATAATAAAATCGAATAAATCCTGCATTTTTTCTTCGGGTATCCGGCCTGCCAAGAGCTCTTCCAACATGGTATCCTGATCAACACTTTCTTTGCATATATAATATCTGGCTCCATAGCGGGGAATAATTGCTTGGAATGAACTGTTTCGCCACATTTCATCAGGAATATAGGCGAATATCCGGTAAGCGGTATAAGTCTTATTTAAATTTAGAATTCCGAACAAGCCCCGGTTATCTTTAGCTTCCGACATTTGATGAAGATGCTTGACGCCCAATGCCTGAAAACTTTTTAAAAGGCTTTTGGCGGCATTCTCAATTTCTGTTGGAGTCGGTAAGTTGGTAAAGGCACTGTCAAATTCTAAAAACAGGTTTTTTTGTTGCTTGATTGAAGACAAAAGTTGAAAGCTTTTAGACATTTCCGGTTTATTGGAATAAGCTATGAAAAAGCGGGCAATTTTAAGGTCTTTACTGTCTTTAATGGTATATTCTTTGTTATGAAAAGGCATCAATTTACACCTCTAAGTTTTTTCATTATTATATCATAAATGCTAAGGAGGATGAAGATGAAATCCTATCGAAGAGTATCAGTCAAGTTTATCGGGGAATAAGAAATATAATTTCTTTAATGATAATGATAACGAATCGGATGGAAAAATAACTTCATCTTAAAATGGCAGGTAATTTGAAAATTATCGATAAATACGGATACATAATCGGAAATTTGAATGAGGAAAGGAAGCGAGACGATGCGAAGATTATATGGTAAAGTATTCTTGGGTTTGTTTTTGATAATGATGTTTGCGGCGCTTGGATTGGCACAAACTTCTGATCAAAACGCATTCAAGGAAAGCTCCGGGCCGGAAATAACGGTATATAATGAGGATTTGGCCCTTGTCAAGGAAACCCGCACCCTGGATATTCCCGCTGGAATTAGGGCGCTTCAATTTATCGATGTCCCGGAACGAATCGACCCGACCTCGGTCAGTTTTAAAGCCGGATCCGAGACGCTGCGGGTTTTGGAACAAAACTACGAATATGATGTGGTGAGCGATGCTAAACTCCTTCAAAAATTTTTGGGAGAAAAGATTAAAATTATCGGCATCCAAGGGGATAGTTTTGAAGGCTACTTGCTTAGTACCGGCGATAACCTGATTTTAGCCAGCACCCCAAGTGGCGGCGAAGTCAGGATTGTAAAAGCGTCTCAAGTTAAATCAATAATTTTTCCGGAGTTACCAAGCGGCTTAGTAATGAAGCCTACTTTGGTCTGGCTTGTTCAAAACACTGGCAAGTCGGGTACCTATCCTGTCAAGGTAACCTATCTTACAGGGGGGATGTCTTGGAAAGCAGATTATGTGGCTACTCTCAATCAAGCTGATGATAAAGTTGATCTGACCGGATGGGTTACTTTAAATAATCAATGCGGCACTGATTTTAATGATGCCCGTATTAAACTGGTTGCCGGCGAAGTCCATCAGCTATCGTCCGATGAAGTCAAACCCATGAAAATGGAAAAATATGTTTTGAATGAAATGGCAAACAGTGATTTTAAGGAAGAATCGTTATTTGAGTATCATTTATATACTTTAAACCATACGAGCACATTGAAGAATAATCAAATCAAACAGGTAGAACTACTAACGGCGAGTTCGGTACCGGCTAAAAAGCTTTTTATTTATAACGGCGTTTCTGATCCTAAAAAAGTCCAAGTCATGTTGGAATTTAAAAACAGTACCGCTGCCAACTTAGGAATGCCTTTGCCGAAAGGGAGAATCCGGGTACAACAAGCCGATGGAGACGGCTCATTGCAATTTATCGGGGAAGATCAGATTGATCACACCCCCAAAGATGAAAATGTCCGTGTTTATCTGGGCAGCGCGTTTGATATTGTAGGCGAGCGGGTGAGTACCGGTGTTAAGGAACCGGCAAAGAATGTCCGTGAAGAAAGTTATCGTATTACATTGCGCAACCACAAAGAAACAGCCGTAACGGTGACTGCAGTTGAAAACTTGAACAGCTGGAATGAATGGAAGATTGTTAATAACAGCCATGATTATATAAAGACTGAAGCCGGGAAAGCCGAATTTACCGTAACGATTCCGGCGGATGGGGAAACAGTGATTTCCTATACGGTGCGATATAAGATATGATAAAAATAATAAAATGATTTGCATATTTCTGGAATTTATGATATCATAAATTCTAATATATTTTAAAACAATGACAGGGATATGTTGTTTTGCCTAATTAGAAGAGAGGGAAGGTCGGTGGCTGAAAGCCTTCCTTAACAGAGCAGAATGATACCACCTTGGAGTGGCTGCCGGAATTTTAGTATGGTAGCCCGGTGCGACCGTTATCAGCTTTTAAGTCGGGTTTTTACCAAAAAAGGTGGGACCGCGGAAGTTATAATGCATGATACGTCGGTGAATGTATGATATGCATCAAAGACCTTTCGTCCTTTTAACAGGATGAAAGGTCTTTTTATTTTCTCCAGGGCGACTTTAAATGAAGTTCATAGCTAAACCAATAATAAAAAGCCAATAATTATAAAGAGGAGTGGTTTGAAATGCAAGATCATCAAGTGAATATCGGAGTCCTGGGACTTGGTACAGTAGGAACCGGTGTAACACGAGTTTTAACTGAACAGCAAGAGTTGTTAAAAACCAGAGCTACACTTAACTTTAACTTAAAAACGATTGTCGAATTGAATTGGGATAAAAAACGCGATTTAAATTTAACCGGAATTCATTGCACCACCAAAGCCGATGATGTCTTGGAAGATCCCGATATCGATATTGTAGTTGAAACCATGGGAGGGTATGAACCGGCCTTTACTTTTATCAGCAGAGCCTTACGAAATCGTAAACATGTCGTCACGGCCAATAAAGCTCTTATTGCTACGAAAGGACGGGAGTTATTTGAAATTGCAGCCGAAAACGGTGTCGATTTGTTGTTCGAAGCCAGCGTAGGTGGGGGAATTCCAATTATCAAGGGACTTCGGGAAGGTTTGATTGCCAATAAAATCGAGAGTATTTATGGTATTTTAAACGGAACTTCCAATTATATCCTGACCCGTATGCATCAAGAAGGGTTAGAGTTTGAACAGGCGTTGAAAGAAGCCCAGGTTAAAGGTTTTGCTGAAGCTGATCCTACTTTGGATGTCGGTGGAGGCGATGCTGCCCATAAGCTTACAATTTTGGCTTCCATTGCTTCGACGGCATTTGTCAATTTTAATGATCTTTATGTAGAAGGGATTAGCAATATCACCAAGTTGGATATCGATTTTGCTAAGCAATTTGGTTACACCATTAAATTATTGGCAACTTACCGGGCATTGCCGGAAGGATTAGACCTTAGAGTCCATCCAACCCTTATCCCCAATAGCCATTTATTGGCTGCTGTCAATCATGAATTGAATGCTATTTTTGTGAAGGGCGACTTCGTTGGAAACACTATGTTTTACGGCCCGGGTGCTGGAGAAAGGCCTACCGCCAGCGCTATTGTTGGCGATATCGTCGACTTGTCCAGAGATTTGTTGTTAAAAGAAGGAGAACAGTTCTGTAACCGGACGATTAATCCTCATCGTGATGTTACGATAGTACCGATTGAAAAAATTCGTAATCGTTTTTATCTCCGGTTTTATACACAAGATATCCCCGGTATTTTTTCAAAAATATCAGGCGTCTTGGGTGATAACGGAATTTCTATTTCCTCAGTCGTCCAGCTGGAGACTCATGGAAAGGATAATTATGTGCCAATCGTAATTTTAACCCATGAAGCCTCGGAGCATGATATGAATCAAGCATTACAGCAGATTGGAAAGTTTGATTTCGTCCAGGAGAATTACTTGCGGTTACGGTTGTTTTGAA
>DNPQ01000058.1:2669-3171 GCA_003501335.1 Bacillota bacterium | reverse complement strand
AATATATGGATAGACTCAAGGTAGGCATCATTGGTACCGGAATGGCCTTTGAACGGCTTCATTATCCGGCCTACCAAGAACTTAGCGACAATTACCAGATTGTTGCCCTGTGTGATGAAGATAAGTCCAAGGCATCCAATTGGGCTCAAAAACTTTCAATTTCAGAAGAAGATGTTTACAGCGATTTCCGGGAATTAGCCAAGCGTGATGATTTGCAGGTCATCGATATTATGGTTCCGATTGGTTTGAATTTTACTGTAACTGAAGCGATAGCATCCATAGTCGGGAAAACGCATAAAGCGATTATCTGCGAAAAGCCTTTAGCGCCGACTTTAGAACAAGCTCAAAAAAGCGCCGAACTCCCTGAAAAATATGGTGTCCCCATTATGATCGCTGAGAATTACCGCTATAATGAAGATCCTAATATAATCCGCAATTTGGTTGGCGAGGGACATCTTGGAGAAGTCGATTATTTTGTCTGGAACCGGGTCCTTAATTTTCC
>DNPQ01000058.1:1434-2300 GCA_003501335.1 Bacillota bacterium | reverse complement strand
CGGCATGTTTTTGGACCTGTTGATGAACTAATGGCTTACGGCCAAAAGGATAAAGAAATTCTGAATCAATACGCTGTAGTGAATGTGGTTTTTCGGTTTATGAGCGGATTTACCGGCAGTTATAATTTTTATGCCGGGGGAAAAGAGATGCACCGGCCTTTGATTGGATTCCGAATTATCGGCCGCAAAGGGGAAATTTATCAAGAGGAGCGTGACTGCGGCACCATTAATGTCACTTACAATGACGGTAAAACAAAGCAAATTGCCTATAAGCCGCAAAGGGGCTACTATAATGAATTGCTTAATTTTTATAATGCTTACATTGGAAAAGAACCGATTGCAGTCACTCCGGAGATCGAATTTGGAGATGCCAGGATGCTACTAGCGATACTGGAGTCAATGGAAGAAGAAACGCCGGTCAAAGTTGACGAAACTCCAGTCTTTGCCCCGTCCTATCAAAATAACAGAAAAACTGATTATGATGAAAGAAGAATGTAAGCAGGATTAAAAAATATTTTGTTGGAATGGGGTAGTTCCTGTGTTACAATACGCGGGGACTTTTTTCATCTTGTTCTTGGGGGGATTATCATCACCAACACTTCTTAATCAATTAATTATTTTGAGACAAGTTAAAAGGGTTTTGGGGGTCTATTTTCACTTTGAAGGTGGCTGAGAATAAATTGGGGTTAGGTAGATTTTCGGACCACGAGTTCCGGAATAAAGCTTTGCTTGGTTCCATTTGGGTTGGTTGCTTTTAATTGTTCTACCAGTATTTGAACTGCCTGTTTTCCCATTTCATAACGAGGTTGATGAATTGTCGTTAGGGGCGGACTGGTTAGATGAGAAAATTCCAAATCGTCAAAACC
>DNPQ01000058.1:0-1109 GCA_003501335.1 Bacillota bacterium | reverse complement strand
GGCTCCATAGGCCATTGTATCATTGGAGGCGAATACAGCTGTACAAGTAGGTTGATAGCGCAAGAGTTCTTTCATGGCAAGATAACCATCCTGCCAGATAAATTTGCCAGTCGTAATTAATTCTTCGATAAAGGGCAATCCAGCTGTTTGCAAAGCTTTTTTATAACCTTCGAGCCGATCCAGGGCCACTTGAAAATCAAGATTGCCGGAGATGTGGGCGATTCGGCGGTGACCTTTTTCGATGAGGTAAGTGACCGCTTGAAAAGCTCCTTCCACATTATCAACCCAAATGCAATTTACTCTAGGGTCGCTGAAATTCCTTTCAATCAAGACAAACTGAATCTCCCGTTCCAATAAATGCAGGACGAAATTTTTTTCCTTAATATTACTGCCAATAATAATCAATCCATCCACTCGACCGGATTCAATCAGTTTTTGTACCACGTTTCGTTGTTCCAAACTTTCATATGAGTTGGAGAACAGGATCATATATCCATTTTTGCTAGCGCTGTATTCCATTCCTTTGATGAGTTGGGAATAATATGGTTCAGAAAGATCGGCCATCATGACTCCGATGGTCTCGGTCTTTCGGGTAACAAGACTTCTCGCTGCAGCATGTGGATAATATTTTAACTCTTTTGCCGCATTGGCAATTAATGAACGCGTTTCATCTTTTACTCCATATTTATTATTTAGGGCACGGGAAACAACACTGACTGAAAATCCGGTATTACGGGCGATGTCTTTGATTGTTGCCATTTAATTACTCCATCGAAAACGTATGCTGCTATAGCTTATTCTGAGTGTTTTTTTAAAATCCTGCTGAATGTGTGGGCTTTATTATAATTGTTTAAAATGGACAAATTGTAAAATAATTTCTAAGGATTCACGGATGACGTCTTTTGTTCACCTATCTTTCTATGAATGATAACAAACGTTTTCGATAAATGCATTTTTATTGCCATCAGTAATATGTCTTTGGCTAGAATGAATAACAACTGATGTCCTCATATAATGTAAAAAAAGATTAGGAGTGAGGCCATTTGGGTATTCCCGATTATGAATGTGTAAAACAATTGGAACTAATTCAGAGAGCCATTTTTCAATTA
>DNPQ01000498.1 GCA_003501335.1 Bacillota bacterium | reverse complement strand
TGCCCAGTTGAAGGATTGTGGGGTCGGCTTCCGGCTGGGACCGGATTACCTTCACAATTTGACGGATTTTGCCGAGGTCTTCCGTTCGCCGGGGTTACCGCTTTTCGATCCTCATATTGAGAAGGCGAAGAGAGCCGGTGTCCGTATCACCAGCGCGATGCGGTTATTTTTGGAATTATGTCCCTGTACCACCATCGGCGTTACCGGAACGAAAGGTAAAGGTACAACTTCGTCCCTGATTTACCGTATTTTGAATATAAGCCAAGTTAAAAAAGGCCACCGGGCTTTTTTGGGAGGAAATATCGGCATTGCCCCCTTTGAATTTTTAACGGAATTGAGTAAGCAGGATGTGGTTGTCCTGGAGTTGTCCAGTTTTCAACTGGAGGATTTTGATCGAAGCGTCGATATTGCGGTCATTACCAACATTACCGAGGACCATTTGGCTCCGGCCGATCCGGTCAATCCGAATTATCACAAATCCAGGACCGATTATATCCATGCTAAAACCAATCTTTTCCGGCACCAGGGTGCCAAGGGAGTCACCATTTTAAATATGGCCGATGCCACCAGCCGGGAATTGCAACCGCTGGTTCCCGGAGAGTTATTGACTTATGGCGATCAGCCTCAAACCAAAGGCGCTTGGTATGGCAAGCAAAATGATATCTATACGATCGGCTGGAATATGAGAGGCACTGTGGAACCGCTTATTACCAGCCAGTCCATCCAAGTCCGAGGTGAACATAATTTATTGAATATTTCCGCTGCAGCGCTCGCCAGCGTGACGGCCGGCGCTGATCTGGAATCCATCCGTGAAGGGATTGCCGGTTATCAGGGCTTGGAACACCGTCTCGAATATGTGGGGACGGTCCAGCAAATTCAGTTTTTTGACGATTCCTTTGCCACGGCCCCCGACCCGACCATGGTCGCTCTGAAGGCGTTTACGGAACCCATTGTGTTGATTGCCGGCGGCGCCGATAAAGGGGCGGACTTCTCCGCCATGGCGGCGGAGATATTGCAAAGCAGCGTGACCACAGTGATCCTCATCGGTGTGACCGGCCCTAAAATCGGCAATGCCATCCAGGAAGCTGCGGCCCGGGCCGGGCGTCCGGTTCCCGAATTGGTTTATGGATGCAAGAATATGGCTGAAATTGTAGCCACTGCTTATCAGAAAGCGCGTCCGGGTGGGATTGTCCTTCTCTCCACCGCCTGCGCCAGTTTTGGGATGTTTAAAAACTATAAGGAGCGCGGGAATTTATTCAAGGATGAAGTGCGCAAGATCCTGGGTTAACTGAATAGTAAAAGGATGCATTCATGGAAACGCCGCGGAGTTTTTAGCCCGGCGTTTTTTGTTGATCTTTTGGATATGTTTTTCGCAGAGAAATATCGAAAGGATGGCAGAAATGATTTTGTAGAGGGGTAAAACAATTTTCCTGATGGGAGAAATCATTTTGGAGATGTGTAAAATGATTTTGCCGATAGGCGGAATGATTCTGTAGATGCGCAAAATGGTTTTGTTGATGGGAGAAATGATTTCGCCAATGAACGGAATGATTTTGTGGATCGGCAAAACGATTCCGCAGGTGGAAGAAATGATAAGGGGTACCCATCTTCCGGCGGCTGAAAAATATTTTCCAAACTACAGCGCTGGTGATGAAGAATGGAAGGCCAGAAGAGGCTTCCCGTCACGAATGGCAAGCTTTTATATTATTTTCCGATAGTTAGCTGCTGATTTAATATTTTTGTTGATTTGCCGCGGTTAAGAGTTCTTGATACAAAAACGATACACTTTTTTCCAAAAAAGGTGATAAAATGATAGGAGTAAGATTATGAGGAAGAACCTATCGGCTTTCAGCCGATAGGTTCTTTGTTTAACGCCGCGCTGTTTGGAAAGCCGGCGCTTTTTTATAAGAAGTTTTTCATTATTTGTCCGTTCAATCGATGTGCGAAGTCAATTCAATATTGTTCGTTTTTAATGAAAAGATCGCACGATATCATTGTACGAAATTGTCTGATGCAGTATAATAATACTGGAGGTGGCGCTATGAACCATCAGGAAGGTATTGTTATAACTGCAACCGAGCTGAAACAAAATTTAGGGAAATATATGGACTCCGTGGAACAGCAAAATGAGGTCGTGATCACCAAAAATGGCAACAAAATTGCCAGGTTGACCCCTTATGTAACCGACATCGAACAGTATTTTACCATCAGGGAAAAGGCGCTGGACTATCAATACGGTGGGAAAAAGGTTTCCTATGAAGAGTTTATGGAGATTTACGAAAAAAGTACTTTGCGAATGGAATTTATCAATGGTGAAATTCAGTTATTAGCTTCGCCTAATCTTGGACATCAGGAGATCATTGGAAGACTTTATTTGATTTTTTCCGAATGCTTCAAAGGGAAAAAATGCCGGGTTTTTTTGGCCCCTTTTGATGTCCATTTCCGCAAGAAGGATTTTAAGGAACCCGACGTGATGCAGCCGGATTTGCTGGTCGCCTGCGATGTGGAGAAGCATGTCACCGAAAAGGGCAAGTATATGGGCACGCCGACTTTGGTGGTTGAAATTCTATCGGAGGGCAGCCGCAGCAAAGATATGATCGATAAGTTGAATACATACCGGTTGTCAGGTGTAAAAGAGTACTGGATTATCGATCCGAAACAGGAAAATATCATGATCTGTGATTTTGAAGATTATGAAATTGAAAAGTACAAAACTTATGAAAAGGGCGATGTAGCCGGGTCATGGGTATTCACTGGTTTGTCGGCTGATATAACGGGTTTGTTTGAGGAATTGATCTAAGTGGGGTTGGCTGAGAATATAATAATCCATACATGCGGTGGACAGTGGCCTACTTTTCGATATATCAAATACTTAAAAATACAATTGAATTGTTCTTAATAAACCTACAGGTTTTAAACCGGTAGGTTTTTTTATTTCATAAACGCTGCGGTATCACCCGGCGTTTTTTTGTTGGGATGAAAACGGCAGACTCTTTTCGCCGTGCTGAACATCCCATTTTACTATATTGCCATATCTTACGGCTTGTTACCGGGTATCACCGTTGTAAATTGGTTCAACCGTGTTCCTGGGGTAAGGGGCCGCTTAATTTTTGGAGACCAGAGGCGCTCTTTGCCATTAGGGGCTCCGGGAAATATGGAGAAGGAGGTGAATCTTATGCAATACCGGACATTTGCGCACCAAATCAACCGTGCCAAGACGTTGTTGGACGGCTTGAAAACTTATGGCGCCGAGCTGGCGGGCTGGGGGGTCACTGAGGAAGTGGCCACCGGGTTTACTAATCTTTATAACCAGGCCAACCAGAATGAACAAAAGCGTAACGACTTAAAAGCCAGCTCCAGAACGGCCACTGCTGAGCAGGAAGAAACGATGGCTGAATTAAACAAGCAATACGGTGTGATTAAAAAATTGGTGCGGATCGCCTTGCCCGAAGAGGCTTGGCCTGCTTTCGGCTTCCGGGCCGGGGAGTATGCGGCTAAAGAAACGGAAGAAACCGTAGAACTGAAAGAAGGAACGGTCTAGAGAAAATGGGAGCATGATTTTGCGCGCCTTCAGGCTGAAGGCGCGTTTACCTTAGAATCGCTATTGGAAGAAGACAGAGATATCTGAAGAAATGGAACCCCCGCTCATGCCGGAGGTTCAAAATCGAATCATAAGAATTTCTTTGAAAATGAATATCGTTGATATAACGACTATTTTCAGGTAAAGCGCTGCGGTAATATACCGGGCGCTTTTTTATTTTCGG
>DNPQ01000457.1 GCA_003501335.1 Bacillota bacterium | reverse complement strand
TTGTGGAACGGGTGGTCACCAATGCTGTGATCGCCCGGGCTCTTACCACGGCCCGGATCAATCTCACCCAGGGCGGCGGTCTGGCCGGTCCCCTCAACGACACCGGCGTCTTCCCACCGATGGTCACCCAGATGGTGGCGGTCGGCGAGGAAACCGGTGAACTGCCGGGTATGTTGACCGAGCTGGCCGACTTTTACGAGAAGGAAGCCGGCTATGCCATGGAGTCCTTGACCGCTTTGATCGAACCGGCGATCATCGTGGTTATGGGGATAGTCGTAGGTTTTATCGTTATTTCAGTCGCCATCCCGATGCTGGATATTAGCTCCGGGGCGACTTTGAAATAAATAAATAAAAGGAGTTGAAATTCCATGAATTTATTTTTCAAATTCAAAGAGGAAAATGGATTTACCCTGGTTGAGCTATTGATTGTTATTGCCATCCTGGCTGTCTTAGCCGTACTGGCGGTCCCCAGATTTATTAATATGCAGGCAGACGCCGCCGCCAAAGCTTGTCTATCCAATCGGGCATCGCTAGAAACTGCAGTTGAACAATACAATTACTATGCTTCACAGAATACTTCAGGTACAACTATAGCAACGATTGGTGATGGAACAAGTTCAATTGCCGCTGATACTCTTAAGACCGATTTAACAACAGCAATAGATTATACGCCATCAACCGGTACTGCTACTAGCTTTGGCCCTATCATGAAAACTTATCCAACATGTGGAAGCGGTGGAGCTTATAAAGCAGACAAAGATGGCAAGGTAAGTTGCGATAAACATTCAAGTTGATTAGATACTGCCATGGAGAAAAGCTCTGTTTAGCCTCATCATATTAATAACCTACCTAAGTGAGGTCACATGCTGATTTTTTATTTGTTGCTTGTTTTATTTGGCCTAATTATCGGCAGTTTTCTGAATGTTATTATCTATCGTTTACCCCGGGGGGAGTCGATCGTCCTCCCCCCCTCCCATTGTCCCCAGTGCGAGCACCGGCTCACCTGGCTGGATTTGTTTCCCGTGCTCAGTTTTATCTTTCTTCAAGGCCGCTGCCGGTATTGCCGGGCGAAGATTAACCGGCGTTACCCGCTGACGGAGCTACTCACCGGGGGATTAACTTTACTCTGGTGGTTTCACTACGGGGCTTATGGGCTGTCCTTGGAAAACATTGCTTTTTTGGTCCTGACTTACGTACTGATCGCCATCGCCTTCATCGACTGGGAACAACAGATCATTCCCAACCGGCTTACCTTGCCCCTGATCGTTCTGGGACTGGCCTTAGCAGCCCTGCAAGGCGCTCTGGTCCCGGCTTTGGTAGGCGCCTTGGCCGGAGGGGGATTTCTCTTGATTATCGCGCTCGTTTACCCCAAAGGAATGGGCTTTGGCGATGTGAAGCTGTTGGCGATGACCGGCATCTTTTTAGGCTGGCGCACGGTGTTGATCAGTTTGTTCCTGGGGAGCGTTTTAGGTGTTTTGGTGACATTGCCTTTATTGATATTGAAAAAAATCAACCGCAAGACCTCGATCGCCTTCGGACCGTTTTTGGCGATTGGCACCCTGCTGATTATGTATATTAACATGCCCCTCTACCCCTGGTAGGTGGGTATCGCGTCTTTTAAATATGCGGATTGTGTTTAGCCTATAGACCCTCTGCCCCGGTAAGAAGCATCACCATCCTCCGCTGAATGCTGTGGGATGGCGCCGACCGCCGAATCAGCGAAGATAATTTCCGGAGGAGTGTTGAAACGTCATTGTTAGGTAAGGGGAACCCAGGCTTAATCGATGGAATACTCTTAATGAGAGGATGAAGGCCCAAATTAGTACGATGTAACACCAATGTTCTTTGATGTAGACTCATTATCGATTGATGTAGCATCAAAGCCGGATGATGAAGCACCAATCTTCTCCGATGAAGACTCAAATTGGTACGATGTAACACCAATGTTCTATGATGTAGACTCATTATCGATTGATGTAGTATCAAAGCCGGATGATGAAGCATCAAATTTCTCTGATGAAGACTCAAATTAGTACGATGTAACACCAATGTTCTTTGATGTAGACTCATGATCGATTGATGTAGCATCAAAGCCGGATGATGAAGCATCAAATTTCTCTGATGAAGACTCAAATTGGTACGATGGAGCACCAATGTTCTTTGATGTAGACTCAATTTTCTGTAGTGAAGCATCAAACAATGGCTTCAAAGGCTCAAAATCAGAGAGCAAAAACTCGAACTCCGCCAAAAGAGATTGGGCAAAAAATAATTGGAGCGTGATTTTGGTTTTGAAAGTATCCAGTTTTTGCTGAAAACTCCGGAAGGAGACTTCTGCCGTTTGGTTTTACATGGTTGTAACCCCCTGAAAGAAGTTATTCTTCCCCTGTTTAGGGGCATCGCGTCTGTTTAGACGCGCGGGGTTGTGGTTAGACACGCAAATAAATACTAAAAAAGTATAAACAAAATTTTCTGATTGCCGACAATAATAAAAAGGAAAACTTGGTATAATTTTCTAACTTTTAAAATCTCATACAGAATACTTAAACATTTGAAATACCTTATGGAAGTTGGGATATTATTGGCTAAAAGCGGAATTGGACTGGATATTGGAACGAGCGCAGTCAAACTGGTGGAGATCGAAAGCGGTCATCCCTTCCGGGTCCGTCTTGTCCAGAGTGAACCATTGCCGGATGACGCCTTCAACAAAGACATGTTTAAAAGCACCCCACCCATCGTAGCAATCTTGCAAAGTTTATTCAAAAAGACCCACAGCCGCCGCGCCGTGATCGCTATCAGCGGGCAGTCCACCATTTTGCGTACCGTTCAAGTTCCATTGCTGGATAAGGAAGAGATCCGGAATGCCCTGCAATGGGAGGCGGAAAAATATATTCCCTTCCCCATTGATGAAGTTTCGCTGGATTTTCAGATTATCGGCCAAAACCGGGAACAGAGTGAATCGGAAATCTTTTTGGCTTGTGTTCATAAAGATATCATTTCCCAACAACTGGATATCCTGCATCAAGCCGGCATCCACCCTTTGGCTATTGATATTCAGGCATTAGCTTTAGCCCGTAGCCTCGGTTTGGAAAATTCCGCCGATAATTCAAGCATCGCCCTGCTGAACATCGGCGCCGGAACGACCGATTTGACCATCCTCAAGGGTGGTGTGCCCTGTTTTAATCGTATCATTCCGATAGCAGGCAAGCAATTAACCGAAAGTATCGCCAAAAATCTGGGGGTTTCTTTTGAGAAAGCAGAACAATTAAAGCTGCTGCACAGCGATGCTCAATATAATCTAACCCAAGCGGCGCCCGGCAGCGAAATGTATCAAGTTAATTTTACAATGCTGGAGGGCTTACGGGAACTGGTTTTGGAGATCAAGCGTTCCTTTGATTATTATCACATCCAACAACGCAACGATGAGATTACCCAACTGGAACTCACCGGTGGAGTCGCCCAATTAAAAAATCTGCTTCCTTTTCTCAGTCAGGAGTTAGGATACCCGGTGATTCTGGCCCAGCCCGCCATGAAATATAAATGTTCCAATAAAAAAGTCGGCGCTTTCTTTAACGAAGCCATGCCGGAAATGATGATCGCTTTTGGGTTAGCCTTACGCGAGGTGATTCCCGGATGAGAATTGATCTACTGCCGCGGGAACTTCAGCCCCAACCGCTCATGAATCCGGTTCGCATCATGCGGACTATGATTGCCATTGTGTTAATCGCAGCCGCTTTTTCAGGGTTGATTTATGAATACTTTCAATATACGACCGCCAAAAGCAATTTGCAACAGATAACGCAACAAGCGTTATCATACCAGTCCATGTTGCTGGAGGTGCAGACGGCTGCTCAAAAAAAACAGCAGCTGGCAGATGAAAATGCCAAATTCGTCAAGCTGAATTCTTATTATTCCGCCTATCCCGACTTGCTGAACCAAATGGCCGCTGCCGCTCCGAATAAAGTTTGGCTGACGGAGACCGATTTCCCTGCTCCGGGCGGGACCATCGCCATGAACGGAAGAAGCTTGAATTTTTCTCTGGTGGGTGATTTTTTGACCAACCTGAAAAAATCCGCCGCTTTTAAAGCGGTTCAGTTGAGCCAAATTCGGAAAACCGTTCAGGACAAAGTGACTTGCTACGACTTTTCCATTCAAATAACCACCGTCGAGGGAGGATTGCTTGAGTATGCCAAAGATCAAAATCCGTAGTCTGCTCCCGGCTGTGGCGGCAGGCATCCTTTTCAGCAGCGCCGTCGCCGGTATTTATTATTTCTATAACCAAACTACCGAAATAGCCGTTGAAAAGCAGCAAAAAGAAGCTGAAATCCATGCGGCGGAGGCCAAGCTGAAAGAACTGCCCGAACTCACCAAAGAAATCAAGCAGCTGGTAACGGCCAGCCAGAAAATGGGCATATTTATCCCCTCCCGTGAAAACCAGGACGAATTTGTCCGGGAACTGGACGGTTTGGCCAATCAAAGCGGCATTAAAATCAATAGCTGCCAGGTTAACAATAAACCAAAATATTACCAGGACAACCCGGCATTTCAGGTCTTCCAATGGCGGGTCGAGTTAAGCGGGTCTTATCCGGGGCTGCTCCTCTTTTTAAAAGCGTTACCGGAGGCCAAACGGGCGATTAAAGCGGCCGATCTGAGCCTGAAAGCAAACCAGCCGGCATCCGATGATGACCCCAAACTGCGTTACATTTTAAATATTCAAATGACTTTGGATTTGATAGCCATGAAAAATCAAGTAACGGAGAAGGATACGCCATGAAAGAAGCATCCGCCAAACCCAAACGAAAAATAAGTCCCTTCACCTTGATCATCTCCGGCGCGGGTTTAATCGCCTGCATTTATCTTTTATTATCCTCCCAACCGCCGGCTTCCGCACCGGCAGTCAATAACAATAATACGGCAAATATTCCAGCTGCAACCGAGGTTCCCGGCTCTGTTCAGCAAGGTCCCGGCCATTCACAGCATGCCACTCCGACTCCATCGCCGACTTCGGTACAAAATGCAGCTTTACCGGGGACGGCCGACAAGCCAAATGAAACAAGCCGTGATCCCTTCTTACCGGCGATCAAAAAAGCAGAGACTTCCCAAAACGTTTCGCAGACGAAATCAGCCCCGGCAAGGCCTCTTTTTTCAGGAGCCAAAACAAAAGCAACCGTTCCAAAGGATGATCGGTTCAAACCGGTATGGAATGGTACGATTGGCACAGCTTCGGATCAGGTCGTATTGATTAGTTTCCGGGGAAAGCCTTATATCTTGCACCCGGGTGACCCAATACCCGGCACTGATTATCAAGTGGCGGAGATTCATAATGATTTTATCCTGTTGAATTCTTCCAAAAAAAGTCTGCCTCTGTACCTCAGAAAGGAGACTCCCAATGACAAAACCAAATCGCTTTAAAATGCCGGTATTGGTAGCCATTTTATTTATAA
>DNPQ01000433.1:4209-6252 GCA_003501335.1 Bacillota bacterium | reverse complement strand
CCTCCATCGGGTCCGGCTATTCCGGTAGAAGCTACACCGACATCAGCCCCGGTTCGTTTTCGAATCCCGGCCGCCATAGCCTGGGCAGTCTGGGGACTCACCGCCCCATAAGCAGCCAACATCTCTTCAGGGACACCCAAAAGATTCATTTTAAGTTCATTACTATAACTGTTGACACCACCCAGAAAATAAACGGAACTCCCCGGCACATTGGTAATACGGTGCGAGATCAAGCCGCCGGTACAAGATTCCGCAGTCGCAAGATGCCATCCCGCCGCTTTTAACATCCGGCCAACCACAGTTTCTAAATTATCCGTATTATATCCGTAAATATAGGAACCGAGACGTTTTTGGATCAAATCAGTCATTTTTTCGATCAACTGCCAATTTTCAGATTCATCAAGTCCTTTGGCAGTTACCCGCAATGTAACTTCCCCCGTTCCGGCATAAGGAGCAATCGTCGGGTTCGTCTGGCTATTAATGAGGTCGATGACTTGCTCTTCCATGACCGATTCACCGATTCCGGCCATTTTGATAAAACGCGATGTAAGAATGGGATGATTCGTTTCCGTGAGCCATTGTTTGATCTGAGGCTTTACAGCAACTTCCCAAACGCCTTTTAATTCACGGGGTACACCGGGTAAAGCCACCAAATGGTGATTACCTTTAGAAACCAGCAAACAAGGAGCCGTACCCAGATGATTGGGGATAACTTGTCCCGATTTGGGGAACATCGCCTGACGGCGATTGCTTTCCACGAGCGGCCTTTGGGTGTGCTGAAAATGATTTTGAATTTGGCCCCAGGCTTCCTCATTGAATTGCAAATCCTCGCGCAATAAACCAGCCACCGCTTCCCGGGTTAAATCATCCTGGGTCGGTCCCAGTCCACCGGATAAAATTAATAAATCCGCCCGATTCCACGCTAGTTCAAGCGTAGCGACAATTCGTTGTAAATTATCGCCTACCGTCGTTTTATGGTATAAATCAATACCCAGATCCGCCAGTTCCCTGGCGAGAAACTGCGCATTGGTATCGATAATCTGACCTAACAGTAACTCCGTCCCGATACAAATAATTTCAGCTTGCAAGTTCTCACCCACCCGATTGATTTATTATTGAATGGACTAATTCTCGAAAACCACGGAAATTCCTTTCGGAAAATTGACAAACTCATGAAGATTCCCCATATACATTGGCCATCTTAGCTTATTATGTATTTTCATCTTTCTAAAAATTGGGGATCTGATTGGTAAAATAAGCAATGACTCCGTGGTAAATTGCCACCGCAACTCGGTCACGGTACTGAGGATTGTTTAATAATTCGGCTTCACCCGGATTGGATAAAAATCCGATCTCAATCATCGCCCCCGGCATCCGGGTATCGTTGAGAACCCTGAAATCTCCCGTTTTGGGGCGGCGTTTATTGGGACCCAATTCTTTTACAAAATAATATTGGATCGCATAAGCCAGTTTTTTGGAAAGGGGTTTATGGACATTGTAGAATGTTTGCGCTCCATGATAAATTGCCTGGGGGAAACTGTTGGCATGAACCGACAAAAAAACTTCAGCGCCACTTTGATTGGCGACTTGGGCCCGATAAACTAAATCCCGTGCTTTACTGGATGCGGAGGGAATATTTTCATTGAAAAAATCCCGGTCCCCTTCACGCGTCATGACACAATACACGCCAATCCGGGAAAGGTATTTTTTGAGCCGCAAGGCAACATCAAGATTAATGCTTTTCTCCAGTAAACCGCTGGCAGATTTGGCGCCGGGATCACTGCCGCCATGGCCAGCATCGATAACCACTTTCTTGCCGGAAATTAATGATGCGAAGGGTAAACTGGTCCATATCGCCGGTTCTTGCAGCATCCAAATCCCCATCCCTAAGACCACGGCAATCATGAACCCGTATACAAATTGGCCTCGCAGAGTTACTACAACGATCCGTTTTCGAAACATGGCCCACCCTCCCTGAAGTTTCCTAATGACCAAGATATTCAAGGAAGGGCGAAACTAGAATGAAATCTGGATAAACTCCCC
>DNPQ01000433.1:0-3883 GCA_003501335.1 Bacillota bacterium | reverse complement strand
AAGAAAGGGCATTAACCCTTTCTTCTTGATTGATCCGTTTCAGCTAATTTTCCAACCCGTTTTTTAAAAGCTTATTTTAAGAAAATTTATAGATAGTGATCTGATGATAATTCTCTCCCGGATTTAACACTGTGGTCGGAAAGCCCGGCTGATTGGGGGAATCCGGAAAATGTTGAGTCTCCAGGCATAAAGCTCCATATTGTTGATAAAAATGACCGCTTTTCCCTTTTAAAGTTCCATCTATGCCCCCAGCGGTATACAACTGGATAGCGGGTTGAGTGGTATATACTTCCATGCTCCGACCGCTTTTGGGTTCATGAACTTTCGCTGCAAGGGTCAGTCCGTCATGTTCCTTTTGCAAAACATAATTGTCATCAAAACCCTTCTTATTCTGTTGAAAGCCTGTCCCAATCGTTTTGGATTTTGTAAAATCCAGTGCTGTCCCCTTGACCGCCCTGAGTTCACCGGTAGGGATGAGTTCATTATCGGTAACGGTGTAGCGATCGGCATGAATCTCTAATTCGTGTTCCCGGACATCCCCCGAACCCTCGCCGGCCAAATTGAAATAGCTATGTTGCGTCAGGTTGATGACTGTTGGTTTATCCGTCTTCGCTTCATAAGTAATCTTCAGTTCATTTTGGTCCGTTAAGAGATACGTTACGGTTGTCTGGAGATTTCCCGGATAACCTTCTTCGCCGTCTTTAGAATGATAAGTCAGCTTGAGAGCTACCCCATCATTATTTTTGATCGGCTCTACATCCCAAACCACTTTATCAAAACCGACGATACCGCCATGAAGATGATTTTTTCCATCATTATGCGCTAATTGGTATTCCTTGCCATTCAAAGTGAATTTGGCCTTCCCGATCCGGTTTCCATAACGTCCTACTAACGCCCCAAAAAAAGGACAACCGGCTTCATATTCCTGTAAGGTATTAAATCCCAACACCACATCGGCCGGCTTGCCTTTGGAGTCCGGAGTCACGATTGAAGTAATAATTCCGCCGTAACTCATAATCTTTATGGCCATGTTCTTGTTATTCCGCAATGTAAATAAAAAAACTTCTTTCCCGTTGTGGATTCCAAACGGCTCTTTTTGAATATCCATTCAAATCCTCCTGTAAAATATGACATCCTTCCATCATATTATGGTAAAATCCCAAAATTATCAAGAGCGGGATTCGGGCAATTCTCCTATTCGTTAAGCTCCTTCAGCAACTAGGACTTAATGTAAGCTTTATATTCTATACTTTATATATACTCTACCCAATCATTTGGACAATCTCCCCAGTCGTTTGGGTAATCGTCCCAACCATCCGGGCAATCTCCCAAGTCGTTTAGGTAATTGCCCTAGCCTTGGATTCCGTTTAAAATAAACTTTTAGCGATACATCATTTTTAAAAATTTCAGTTTATGGCCATAAGGCGGATAGGGCAATTTCGGATCAACCATCAATGATTTGTCGAAGATGCTCTTTGGATGGGAAAAGGTTTCAAAGCTCCACTTGCCGTGATAATTGCCGATACCGCTATTCCCGACGCCTCCAAAGGGTAAATAGGGATTCCCTGTATGTAATATAGTTGTATTGATACAACCACCGCCAAATGAAACATCATGAATGATCTTTTTTTGATCTTTTTTATTTTTAGAGAAGAAGTACAGGGCCAGTGGTTTCTCATGAGAATGAATCATATCAATGACCGCCGTTAGATCCTGGTATTCCATAACCGGCAGGATGGGTCCGAAAATCTCTTCCTGCATGACCGGATCATTCCAGGTAATATCATCGATAATTGTCGGCTCAATGTATAAATTCTCCCGGTTGGCCTTTCCTCCGGTAATAATCGTTCCCTGATCTAAAAATGACGAGAGTCTGTCAAAATGTTTTTGGTTGATGATCCGGCAATAATCACTGCTTTGTTCCGGCTCATCCCCGTAAAAGTTGTGAATCCGTTCTTTGAAAGCTTTCAATAAAGCATCTTTGACATCCCGGTGGACAATCAGATAGTCCGGCGCTACACAGGTTTGACCCGCATTCATAAATTTCCCCCAGGCGATTCGCCGGGCCGAAATTTCAATATCAGCTGTCTTGTCGACTATGCAGGGACTTTTCCCGCCCATCTCAAGCGCAACCGGAGTTAAATGTTCAGCTGCCGCCCGGGCTATGATTTTACCGACACGGGTACTTCCCGTATAATGAATAAAATCAAATTTCTCCTTGAGGAGCAAGGTCGTTTCTTCAACTCCTCCCTCAACAACGGTGCAATAGTCTTCCGGGAAACACTCCGCGACGATCTCCGCCATCAGCTTTGAGGTATTGGGTGACATTTCTGAAGGTTTTACAATGCAACAATTGCCTGCCGCGAGGGCTCCGATCAGCGGATTCATCGTAAGTTGAAAAGGATAGTTCCAAGCGCTGATCACCAGCACGGTTCCAAAAGGCTCATAATATATCCGGCTTGACGCTTTAAAATGTATAAGAGGTGTCCTGACTTTCCGCGGTTTCACCCAGGAGTGCAAATTTCGGATGGCCATATTGATTTCATCCAATGAACTCATAATTTCGGTGGCAAAAGTTTCAAACTCACATTTCCCGAAATCTTTTTCCAAAGCTCCCATAATCTCCTGATTACGCTTTGTAATGGTCTGCCGTAACTTTTTTAAGCTATTGATCCGAAATTCAACATCCTTCGTTTTACCCGTTAAAAAGAACTCTCGTGTTTGCTCAAGTATTTTGTGATAATCGCTTACCATCTTCCATGCTCCTTATAAGTATTAGTCCCGATTCAGACCGTTCCCCCCATTGCCGCCTCCTAATTCGTATTTTATATGGCATTCAATCATTCCGCTTACTCCAATTTATTTCAATATATATAGATTAAATATATATTTTCTATGGCTCCTGTCAATATAAATTGATACCTGCTGATTGAATTTAAAAAAAGTGATGCTTATAAACAACCGGCTACATCGGCCAGTCATAGTTTTAAGAAAACGATTGTTAAACAATGGCATACAAGCGGAGGCTTCGGAGTATTATCAATAAAGAGCCATTCGTCCAACTTGGGCGGAGCAAGTCTTCAACCCTGGAAGAAGTTTCCAGATGCTTTTCGTCAGGGTTGAAATCTATCCTATCCGGAAAATCCAGCAATAGATGGTACCAAGCGATTATGAAATACGGGAGGAACCGGCATGAGTTATACCCATCCGATGCTCAACCCCAAGGGCTTCCCCTGGCTGATACCAATAAAATCAGGGAAGCCTTAATTGCCGAGATTTATGCCATCAATGGTTATGCCAGCCACATCGCCAATTCCAATATGACGGAAATCAATCAGACCTGGCGCACCGTGATGGAAGATGAAAAAAAACACTATGGAATGTTCCTGAACTTGCTGCGAAAATATGACCCCGTCGAATATCAAAAATATCAAATTTATCAAAAATTAAAATCTGGCGAAAAGCAGCCTCTCCAGCCTTATCAACCCAACTTTGAAAGCCAGATTATCCTCAATAACATCCGCTTAGACATCAAAGGTGAATTTGAAGCCGTCATCCTCTATGAACAGCACCTAGTGCAAATCCCCTACCAGGACATTCAAGAAGTATTCTATGCCATCAGCAGCGAGGAAAAAGAACACGTGGAACACTTAACCCAACTGCTCTTAAAATACGATCCGGATCCCTATAATGCGCTCAATTAAAGAAAATCTCTTTTAGCTTACCCCATCTTCATCCAATTGGAATGGAATATAAAAATAAACTACTGTCCCAAAATGCAATTTGCTGTGGATGTGGATGGCCGCGCTCTCGCCGTAGGTAAGGATCAATCGTTTATTGGTATTATAAAGTCCGATGTTTGAGCCGGTATTGTTCTCAGCCG
>DNPQ01000391.1 GCA_003501335.1 Bacillota bacterium | reverse complement strand
ACTTCTAAAACGGCCTTTGGCCACTGTTAAACCATAATTACGGACCTGTTCACAAAAAGTATCATATAATTTTTCTCCCAGTTCAGGAACGGCAGCCGATGTAAAACTGGGTCGGCGACCATTTCGGCAATCGCCGTAGAGTGTAAATTGAGAAATAATTAATAGCGGTAAATTCAACTCTAAAGCTGAAAGGTTCAGTTTTCCGGCTTTATCCTCAAAGATCCGTAAATTCACTATCTTTTGAGCCAGATAATCTCCATCAGACTCATCATCACCGGTCCCTACCCCCAAAAACACCAATAAACCGCGCTCAATCTTGCCAAGAAGCTCGTCGTCGACTGTTACTTGACTTTGCAAAACTCTTTGAACGACTGCACGCATTGAAATCACCTGCCATTTTCTTTCATGACGATCTTTTATATTCAAAAGATACGAATTAATAAAATAAAGTCTATCAATCTTATATGTTATCCTATCGGACCAACCTGCTTAGGCGATAAATTCTTTGGACTCCTTCAACTTTCTTAACCCGTTTAAAAATAAGCTGGATTTGATCAGAATGGGTGATTTCCAATGTTAAATTAATATAGGCCATTCCTTTCTTCGAGCGAGCTTTGGCCGCACTTAAATATAAATTCATTTCGGAAATGGCGTTCATGATATCCGTCAAGAAATTGACCCTGTCGCCACCTTCGATCTCGATATCCACCGGATAAGTTCCTTGAATATCCTGATCCCAAGCCACCTCAATAATACGCTCTTTTTCTTCGCTTTCTAAATTGGGGCAATCCTGTCGGTGGATCGAGACTCCCTTACCCCGGGTTACAAAACCGATAATCGGATCTCCCGGTACCGGACTGCAACATTTGGAGAAACGCACCAGTAAATTGTCGACTCCCTTAACCTTTATGCCTTGACCCGAACGGCGAGTCTTCTTCCGTTCCTCGGACTCCGGTTTAAAGGTTTTAACCGGTTCTTTCTCAAGCCCCATTTTGCCAATTGCTTGATTGGCCGTTACTTTCAGATCGCCTACAGCGGCCAATAAATCATCCAGAACTGTAAATCCAAGTTTTTTGGCGATATCCAGTAAATTATCCTGGCGCATATTTTCCTGGATATCCAGTCCGTGTTTCCGGAGTTCCCGTTCAATCATTTCCCGGCCAATTTGGATGTTTTCCTCCCGGCGTTGTTCTCGAAGCCATTGACGAATCCGGTTTTTAGCCTTGGTGGTTTTTACAAACTGCAACCAATCCCGACTCGGGCCCGAACTCTGCTTGGAACTAATGATTTGAATAATATCGCCGTTTTTCAGTTGATAATCAAGGGGCACCAGACGGCCATTCACTTTAGCGCCAGCACATTGATGGCCCAAAGTACTATGAATACTATAAGCAAAATCCACCGGAGTCGACCCTGCCGGTAAATTCTTAACATCTCCTTTAGGGGTAAAAATAAACACCTCATCTATGTAGAGGCCAATCCGCAGAGTCTCCATAAACTCATCGGAATCCTTCATTTCACCTTGCCATTCAATAAGATGACGCAACCAAGCAATTTTTTCATGCAACTCTTTATCATCAGAGCTGTTTTCCTTATATAACCAATGAGCGGCAATTCCGTACTCAGCTGTCCGGTGCATTTCCCAGGTTCTGATCTGAACCTCCAATGGTTCCCCGGTAGGGCCAATGACGGTTGTATGCAATGATTGATACATATTGGATTTTGGCATGGCCACATAATCTTTAAACCGTCCCGGCATTGGTTTCCATAAAGTGTGGACGATACCCAAAACCTCATAACAATCCTGTACAGTGGGAACAATAACTCTTAGGCCCATTAAATCATAAATCTCACTGAAGTCCTTTGCTTGTTCCTGCATCTTCTCATAAATGCTGAAGAAATGTTTAGGCCTTCCCTGAACTTCCGCCTTGAGCTCGATCTCGGCTAACGCTCGTTGTAAAGTCTGTTTTACTTCATTGATAATCCCTTCACGCTCTTGGCGTTTCTTAGCTACCTTATTCACCAAATCATAATAAGCCTCGGGATCCAGATAACGCAGGGCCAAATCTTCCAATTCCCACTTGATTTTCCACATCCCTAATCTGTGCGTTAAGGGAGCGTAGATTTCCAAAGTCTCTTTAGCAATTTTTTTCTGACGTTCCTCCGGTAAATGTTTCAAGGTGCGCATATTATGCAGACGGTCAGCCAGTTTAATAATAATCACCCGAAGATCTTGGGTCATAGCCAAGAACATTTTTCGCAGATTTTCCATCTGTTGTTCCTGTTTGCTTTGAAAAGCAAGACGGCTCAATTTAGTGACCCCATCCACCAGCAAAGCCACTTCGGAACCGAATTGTTTCTCGATTTCTTCAATATTAACCGCGGTATCTTCCACGACATCATGAAGAAACGCTGCAGCGATCGAAGTGGTATCCATACCCAAATCAAATACAATTGCCGCCACTTCCAATGGATGCTGGATAAAGTCTTCACCGGATTCCCGCTTTTGTCCCGCATGGGCGGTTTTGGCAAATTCATAAGCCGCCTTAAGCTTTCCTAGATCAAAAGCCGGTTTGCTATCCGCAATTTTTTTTAATAACTCGTCGATCGTTACCGGTTCAAACATTTAGTTTGACCCCCGTACCACAACATCTTTTAAATTTAATTGAACCTGAATATTGCCATTCCAATTGTTTTCTTCCAAAGAAAAAGCCACATCAACCTCAGAGGTGGTAGCGAGTTCAGGCTGGATAAATCCCATATTAAAACCAATCCCTTCGCAAACCACGTGATGATCGGAAACCTTTAATTTTAAGTGTTTGCCATTTTCACCAACACTTTTATAACCAACCAGATCCAATGATTTACAGCCTAAAACAGGAGTAGGGTTGCTTGAACCGCAGGGGGCTAGTTTGCCAAGTTCACGAACTAAATCCAATGTAATCCCGTTTAATTCTATCAATCCCTCAATTTGAATTGACGGAATCAGCGCCTCAGAAGGCAAATTGGTTTTGGCTTCTTTTAAAAAAGCTTCCCGAAAAGCCGGAATATTTTCGCGTTTAATACTGAGGCCGGCGGCAAATTCATGCCCGCCGAATTTAATCATATGTTGCTCGCAATGTTCAAGTGCATTAAAAAGATTAAATCCCTGAATACTTCGTCCGGAGCCTCGTCCTTCCTCCCCGTCAAGTCCAATTAAAATAACCGGTTTATTATAAATTTCCACCAGTTTGGAGGCTACAATACCGATTACACCCAAATGCCAATGCTCACCGGCCAATACAAATGCATGTTCATTCTCAAAAACAGGATCAGCTTCAATTTGCTTTTTTGCTTCCTGTAACACTTGTGACTCGATTTCTTGGCGCTTTTGGTTTTCTTTTTCAAGTTCTTTTGCTAAATCCATTGCTTGAATAGGGTCGTTCGTCAAAAAAAGTTTCACTCCTAAACAAGGATTAGCCATTCTTCCGGCTGCATTAACCCGGGGAGCCAACAAATATCCAATATGCCCGCTGGTGATTTCCCGTTCCTGAAGAGCAGCCCCCTGGATCAAAGCTTGAAGACCAACATTATTTGTTTTTTGAATTTTTTCCAACCCATACTTAACCAAAACTCTATTTTCTTCAAGTAAAGGAACGATGTCCGCTACCGTTCCAAATGCAACCAAGTCCAAATTTGCCAGTAATCTTTCGGTAATCTCCGGAAGCTCGGCAGCCAGACCTTGTAATAATTTAAAAGTAACTCCGACTCCGGCTAATTGAGGAAAGGGATACCCCGAATCTGCAATCTTCGGATCAATCAAAGCAAAGGCCTCTGGTAAACTATCTTTGGGCTCATGATGATCGGTAATGATTAAATCGATTCCCTTCGATTTTAGGAATAAAGCCTCTTCTATTGCGCTAATACCGCAATCCACAGTAATAATCAATGTAACACCTTTGGAGAGTGCTTTATCTAATGAACTTAAGTGCAGTCCATACCCTTCTTCCAATCTTTTAGGTGTGTAATAAATTAGTTTTCCCGGTAAATGCTTAGATAACACCCTAATCATCAACGATATAGAGGTTATTCCATCAACATCATAATCTCCGTAAATCAGGACTGTTTCCTGTTTATCGATGGCCTGTTTCAAACGTTCTACTGCCCGTTTCATATCTTTAAAAAAAAACGGGTCATGTAATTGCTCGAGTGTAGGTAATAAGAAATCCTTCGCTGCAGTTACGTCTGTAATACCCCGATTGCATATTAAATGGGCTAATAGCGGAGAAATCGCCAATTCCTGAGCGAATTGGCTTGCATTGTTGCTGATGTTTTCTATCAGTTTCCATTTTTTACTCATTATAACTCCTAATGATAAAATACAATTGATATCAAGTACCGCTTGCAATTAATTTTTGAAATAGTTAACTGTTATTATTCGGTACTTTTTTTATCTTTCCTGCTATTTTCCGTTTCAATCCTCTCCCTATTCATAATTCATGGTTTCAATATGTATTATTCTTCTCTAAAATGGTAAAAATAATGTAACAACGATTTGAAAATCATTTCATTCAAAAATTAAAATCACAGTTACACTGAAAAAACATTATTTCGAAATATGAACAATCAACCAAACGAGTTGACAAAATATTATGTTCTTGTTTATACTGAATAACGTGTCTTATCTTAGAATCGAGTATGTTCAAAAAATATTGATATGACACTAGCAACTGATTTAATGATAGAAAGAAGGAAAGTATTTGATTTTAAAAAAAGGATTCCGTTTGAAATTACTATTAATCTTTTTTTTATTAATGACCATTATTGGCGGTACTACATATTTGATTCAAAAAATGAACAAGATGAATCAGCAAAATAGGGAAAGGCAAATCGTAGCCGATAAAGTAACAACCGTAATGAGGCTTTTTAATTGCAACAACCGAGAAATTCATGACGCCATTATGGATACCTTTGATCCGGTATTAATCGCAATTATGATTGGCGTTGAAAGCGAATACAAAATTAATGCAGTCAGCCCGGCTGGTTGCCGGGGTTTAATGCAATTAACACCCGATAAACTGGATGATTGGAAAAACGTCCATAAAAATATCCAGGTGGGATCTAAATACCTCCAAGAACAAATTAACCACTTTGGCAATTTGGAGCTGGCGGTAGCAGCGTATAACGCAGGTCCGGGATCCGTATCACGGTATCAAGGGGTTCCCCCGTATGTAGAAACAAAGGCCTATGTAAAAAAGGCCAAATTGCTAAGTTTGGCCTTTGATCATTTTTTACCCTGGACCACCGAACGAATGCGGCTGTTATAAAAATAGGTCATAAAAATAAAATAAAACCTTTAGTGCGCATGCTCTAAACATGGCCTGAAGGTTTTATTAATTAGATTTAAAACAAATGTAGATTTCTACTTTTTGGATCTAAAATTCTTTTATCGACAGCGTTCCAATTCACGTCTGCCAATATCCTTTCGGTAATAAATTCCATCAAAATGAATTTTAACTATTTCTTCATAGGCACCCTGAATCGCTTCTTGAATATTTGTGCCCTGATGCACTAAATTTAAAACCCGGCCTCCGGCGGTTAAAAGCTCACCATCAGTAGAGAGTCGGGTCCCGGCCTGAAATACCTGGGATTTTCCAACCGTTTCGATACCTGTAATTCGTTTCCCCTCCTGATACTTACCGGGATAACCGGCAGAGGCTGCCACTACACAAACCGATGTGGTTTTTGGCTTCCAGCGTACTAAGGAAGGATCCAGTTTACCGTCGACAGCATTTAAAAAAATTGTCGCCAAATCCGAATCCAGCAGGGGTAAAACAGCTTGGGTTTCAGGATCTCCAAATCTTACATTATATTCAATTAACTTCGGTCCCTCTTGAGTGACCATCAGACCTAAAAACAAGGTTCCAACAAACGGTTCTCCCTCCGCAGCCATTGCCCGAATGGTCGGATTTAAAATCTCTTGTTGAACCCGCCCGGCTATTTCAGAAGTGAAGACAGTAGTTGGCGTATACGTACCCATCCCGCCGGTATTAGGACCGCTATCACCATCCCCAATCCGCTTATGGTCCTGGACCGGCAACATAGGCACAGCCGTTTTACCGTCACAAAATGCTAATAGTGAAACCTCTTCCCCTTCTAAAAACTCTTCGATCACAATTGAACTGCCGGCTTCACCAAAAACCCTTTGGGTCATGATTTCATCAATAGCCCGAATTGCAGTTCGCTTATCCATCGCAACTGTGACTCCCTTGCCGGCGGCCAGCCCAT
>DNPQ01000025.1 GCA_003501335.1 Bacillota bacterium | reverse complement strand
TCGGGGGCCTTTTGGGCATTACCCATGTACTAAAGAGTATTATGAAAATCACTTTTTTATTAATCCACTAATTTGCGGCGCTATTCTTCCTGTCTGCAATTTTTTTATACCCAAACCCAAACATTATGATAATGAACCGTTTCCCCTTATGATGAATTCTTGAAAAAGGCCGGGGTAAATTTTTCACTTAAAATTTTTAACCAATTGGGGCTTTTAGCATATCGTAACAGTAAAATATTTACTTTATAGCATATTATTTTTAAATTTATTAGGCATTTACAGGCTACTATTTAAAAATTTAAAATGGAAGCATAAGATAAAGTTTAGAGGATAGATGGTTATGGATAATTTGGACATTAAAATTCTAAAATTATTGCAAACGGATTCGCGAATGACCGTATCCCAGATCAGTAGTCAGATTAATTTATCGATACCGGCTGTGAGCGATCGATTGAAGAAGCTGGAGGCGGGCGGCATTATTGAAAAATATGTGACCATCATTAATCCGGCTTGTTTTCATAAAGAATTGACCGCCGTCATGTTTATTACCCTGGAAAGGCCAAAGTTTACTGAAAAATTTGTTGAATTTGTCCAAGCGGAAGATGAAATATTGGAGTGCCATTATCTGGCAGGTGATTTTGACTACGCTTTGAAAATTATTACGGAAAATACCGCCACCCTGGAAAAATTATTGAACCGCATTAAAAGTGCCCAGGGAGTCATTAAGACAAGAACTATAGTCGTTCTATCAACTGTTAAAAATCAACATTCCATTATCCCTCATGAGGAAGAAGGCAATGAAATCAAAATAAGGAGGAATGAAAATGATCATCGGAGTGCCCAAAGAGATTAAAAATAATGAAAACCGGGTTGCGATAACTCCAGCCGGGGTTCATGAACTGGTTAAGTCCGGCCATAAGCTTTTGATTGAACGGTCGGCAGGGAACGGCAGCGGCATAGAAGATGTGGACTATACGTCTGCCGGGGCGAGTATTCTTGAAAAGAGTACCGAGGTATACCAAAAGTCGGATTTGATTTTTAAAGTGAAAGAACCTTTGGAAAGCGAATACAACCTGTTGAAAGAAGGCCAAATCCTTTTCACCTATTTGCACCTTGCACCCAATAAACCCTTAACAGAGGCACTGCTTCGCAGGAGGATTACGGGTATTGCTTTTGAGACGGTACACTCCCGTCAGGGCACGTTGCCGTTACTCACTCCTATGAGTGAAGTCGCCGGGCGGATGTCGGTGCAGATTGGGGCAAATCTTTTACAAAAATATAACGGTGGTAAGGGGATCTTGCTGGGAGGTGTTCCGGGAGTAGCTCCAGCTGAAGTTTTGATTATCGGCGGAGGCGTTGTCGGCTTGAATGCTGCAAAAATAGCCATCGGAATGGGGGCCAGAGTGACGGTAATGGATGTCAGCGGCGAGAGATTAGCCCAATTGGACGACATTTTCGGAGGACGGATAACAACTTTGCTTTGTAATGAATATCAACTGGGGGAGAAAGTAAGCAGGGCTGATTTGTTAATCGGAGCGGTATTGGTCGCTGGCGCCAAAACTCCAAAGGTTGTAAGCGAATGCATGGTAAAAACTATGCAAAAAGGTTCCGTCATTGTGGATGTGGCTATCGATCAAGGCGGTTCCGTTGAAAGCATCGATCGGGTAACCACTCATGATAACCCTTGTTATGAAAAATTTGGCGTTATTCATTATTCGGTGGCCAATATGCCCGGTGCGGTTCCTCACACATCAACCTATGCGCTGGCCGGAGCTACGTTACCTTATTTGATTCAACTTGTCAATAAAGGAGTTCAGCGGGCTATGGTAGAAGATCCGGGATTGCTGGCCGGATTGAATACTTATCAAGGAAAGATCACTTGTGAACCCGTAGCATTGGCCATGAACAGCGAGTATGCTCAGGCTCTGAAACTTATTGCCTAAGGGCTTATTGTTACTGAGCGTTCTACAAGTTAAAGAATGAGGCTGTCCATAAAGTAATATTATCAAGCCAGATATACAATGAAATTTGTTTGGATATTGAGATAATGATTTGTATATCGGTTTGATTTATAAATATATTAGGGACGGCCTATTTTTATCCATTTTTTGTTGTTGAACTTCACCCAAGATATTAACTTTAATTATTTTGAAGGAGTTAGCTAGTCTTTTAACGAAAAAAGGGAATATATTTCCTCTATTTTCTAAAGACATTGGGTGGAGAGATATTTTAATTTTTTGATTTTGGGAGGTTTTTTGATGGCAGCTTCAACTCTAGGATATTTCATCGGTGGGATTATTCCCGCATTACTTCTCGGTATTTATAGTATACTGCAGAAAGTCAGCACCAAACAAGGGATTGGCCCGGGTATGTTGATGATGGTTATGGGCTTTAATATCATGATTGTCGGTTTGGTGTACTGCTTGGTATCCAAAGAATATTCAATTTCGATCCGTTCCGGATTGACGGCTTCATTGACCGGGATTGTCTGGGGAATTGCGACGGTGCTGATTGCCATAGCCTTATCCAAATATAATGTGGCGATTA
>DNPQ01000133.1 GCA_003501335.1 Bacillota bacterium | reverse complement strand
AATTGAGTCTAGTAGTTGCCAACGCCCATCACCTTTTTCAATTTGGGTAATATTAATTTGAGTATCGATTCGAGACTTTTTACTATGGGGTAATTGTATAAAGCCGGTCATTCGACAACCCCCTTAAAAATGGCTATGCTATAATATAAAGTTCCTCACAACATCGAAAATTCCTTTATATTGTAAAGTATGCAATTTATTAACAAAATAAAAGCATAACCCTACTATTCTTAGTAGAGTTATGCTTTCTGAATTTTTATAAATATTGAGTTTGGCAAAACCGGCAGTCGGGATAAAAAATTATCTTTTTTGGAGTAAAATTAGAGCAAAGTCGCTCAGAACTTGGTCGAAATTATTGCATTTATCAGAGATGGGGTATTCCATCTAGGAATTATATGCAGGAATGTTAAGTAAGGCCGGAATTGTAACAAAGGTATAACCGGATGCTTTCAAAGTTTCGATGATGAAAGGAAGGGATTGGGTGGTTCCGGTACCCGACTCGGTACTTCCACTACAAGCATTATGCATTAATACGATCGATCCGGGGGATACATTGGCGTTAACCCGTCCCGTGATTCCGGGGCCGGTAAGTCCCATCCAGTCGTAACTATCCACGTTCCACATAATAATCTTATAACCCATGGAAATAATAACCTGGGCGCTTTCGTCGCTTAAAAAGCCAAAGGGGGGGCGAAATAGGGCCGTCTTTAATCCAATCGCCCGGTAAATCTCATCAGCGGTTCTTTGAATTTGATCCCGTACTTGATTGGGGGGTAATTTGCTGAGATCAACATGATCATAGGTATGGTTTCCGATAATATGACCTTCCCGGGCGATCTGTTTTAGCATATCCGAGTTTTGGTGGACGCAATTTCCCAGACAAAAAAAGGTCACCTTGATGTTGTATCGGGAAAAGATATCCAGCATTACCGGTGCGAAAAGGGAATCCGGAGCATCGTCGAAAGTCAAAGCTACATACTTGAAACTGGGTCCTTGAGTAAAAATATTGCCCGGAAATTTAGCTGCAACATTGGGGTCTATTTGATAATGCTGCTGCTTAACGGCTACCGGGGGAATATAAGAAGAGAAATACGGTTGACTATTGGGATATTGGTTTATCATGATTTTCACCCTACTAATATTTGGTAATATATTATATGGTGAAAATGGCCTGGGGTTCCTTTAATTTGATGAAAAAATAAAGCCCTGTAGAAAATTTTTTGACTGGAAGATACTTTTTATGTTCCATCAGCTATCTTCCACAGAGCTTTTTTAAATTATCTTTGATAAACATTCCCCAGCCAAGTACGGGAATTATTTGCTAAGGCATCCGCGATACTTTTATACTGGTGATATTTACTACCACGGGCGATCAGGGTCTCATTGACTACATCGCTATGGAATGCCTGCTTTAACTTTGAGATTACGGTTTTGTAATCAAAGAAACGGCAGGAAAAAAGGTCCAGATAGGCCCGGTTGGATTTTTCAAAGTAATGAAGACTGATATGACTTTCGGCGATCATCGTTAATACGGAAGTGACTCTTTCGTCACCAATATAATCCCTGACAATATAAGGACGGATAATCGGAGTCATGCCGATTTGAAAGGGCATCGTATCAAAAAGATCGAACAAGTCATCGATGCTCCGGGGCCCTTGGTAGTTTTGAAAATCCAGAAAAAGATGAGGCCCAAAGTCCAATGTCTCATTGATCTCGATTTTTGCCGGATAACTTTCTCGCCGCTCCCGTTCTAGACAATAGGCGGTAATTTTTTCCGCTGGGAAAGCACCTTTGATAAGGTTTTCCAGCTTCTCACTATCAAAAGAACCCGGGTAGAACAAGTCAACAAAGTAAGCCTCCCGGAAAGAAAAGGTGTGCAGTGTAAAATGGCCGCCTGCTAAAAATACAAACGCACTGATTCCGCAATCTTCTGGGACGACTCCGTTGTAGTAAGGTAAAATAAACGGAGGCATCACAGCTTTGAGTCCTAATTTTACCGGCAGTTCCTCCAGGACTTCATGAACCAGCATCAGATCATCCAGACGGGAACGGTATCCTTTAAAGGCATCCATCACAAAATGATTCATTATTTTCAGCAGCCTCACTTTTCAATTCATGTTTCGATAAAACACTATATATTATAATATAAAATTCGAAATGTGCCAGAGTTTTTTTACTTGGGTTTCATAGAATGTTGTGAAGATTAATTTATTTGTAATGTATTATGAAAATGTATTATAAAATGGTAATTAAATCCAAAGGGCGGGTATCGCTTTTACCGGGCGTTTTTTGGAGTTCATCCAATTTAAAAGACGGCGGAACCATAATTTAAAGAGAAAGCATGAGGTTTTGTTAAGAGGGGCCTAAAAGTAAATAAGATATACAAAATATATAAAATCATCGGATAAATGAATTTTTATAATTTGTATATCTTTATTGTTAAATTTTGGGGGGCAGTCCCTTTGGGGTGATGGCTGTGATTCAATATTTTTCGTTTTGGGGATGCCCATTGATGAGATTATACCAAACGAACGGATTCTTAGTTCTTATAGATATTCTCTTGATCAGCGCACTACTATTTTGTCGCGGCTTTTTTCCCCCAGGTTTGCTCTAAAGTAGTCCAAAAACTCTTATCTTCATATCCTAATCGCCAAATGCAAATCCCGGCGAGTCCGTACTTGTGGACTAGGTTTAATTTGGTTTTTAACGTGGAGGAGTTTTCAAACCAGACTTCTCTTTGAACACCTTCGGGACTTCTATAGATGTAGTAAGGCTCTTGATATTTATCGCTCCATTGTATCTGATGTCCCTTGATGGTTGCTTCTTTGGTAATTTTTCGGGTGGGACTTGTAAAACCTCCTGATTTGCCGGCGGGCCAATCATACCCGTAAGTAGCGACCCCCAAACAGATTTGCGAGGGTTTAAAGCCTTGTTTTATTGAAGTCGTTATATTTTGTTCAACCCATTGGAACGGCGCTAATGGACCCGGAGGGGTACCTTCCTGACTATGGTCGTAACACATGATAGTAACCTTATCCACAAAAGGTGCGAGCCCTCGATAGTTATATACATTGGACATCTCCGGAGAGACGCCTACCAGTGGCAGGACGCACATATGGATGCCTTTTTTTAGAGGTTTAAGACGGTTATTGAGCAATTTCATAAAAGTCGTCATTTCTTGACGGTCGATGCTGAAATCTTTTTTACCAGTCGTCGGCACGAACTCGAAATCAATATTGACCCCATCGTAATTGTTGGCTTTCACGATTCGGATGATATTATTAATCGTATTGTCCCGGGCCTGTATGTTTCTTAAAACGCTGTCCTGGCTTGGAACTACATTGATCAAGGGAAGATCCTTAATTCCATTGGTATGGGCGAAAGCAATGGCTTCCGGTACGGGTTCTTCTTTTAAGGATCCGTCTGGTCTAACATGATACCAGAGTGGGTAAAACTCATCTAAAATATTACCATGACCTTTCAGGGATGGCAAAGAATCATTAGGACCCGGCTCATTCACATAGAATCCACTGACTCCGGGACGTTGCCTTGTGGGGGAAGGAAGTGATTTTTTCCCTATAGAGCATCCCAAAGGAACCAGTATTAAGGATAAAACTAACAACAACCAAGTTATTTTTTTCATGTTAATCATTAACCGCCTTTCAAGTCACCTAGTTATATTCTGAACGAAAGAAAGACGATTATACATTTTAAAAGAGTGCAAGGAAATTTCTTTGAGCAGAACTTGGTTCCTAAGTGGTTTTAAGCATAATAGATAATAGCCGGTTTTGATTGTTCCAGCCTGCTAAAAGACACGTTCACAATAGGAAACCTTAACAATATACTACTATGAATAATTATCATGATTTTATCTGGAGGTATGGCCTTGGCATCATTGGAAGAAACCAAACATGATATTTTAATTATTATCATCGCTGGATTATTTATTCTTTTTGCTTCTTCCTTAGCGGCTCCGTTAAGCGCACCCGTAGAACCGATTATTATACCTTAGCCTAGGCGGAGATAAGGGGAGATTGATGTGTTTTCTAATGAGGACTTGGATAAGATTAAAGAATTAATAGCACAACTTAGTCCTGTAAACCCCAAGCAGCAGCACAACTCAGCGCAAGAGAAAGGCGCAAAAAAAAACAGGGCCTGTCATAACAATGGCAAAGTCCGCCATAAAATTGAAGACCCAAAAAACCCGGGCGATGGCAGTAATCAGACAAGCAGTTTCAATTTGCTTCCATCCGAATTGTTGGTAATAGCAGGAATCATTTGTAATGTCTTAAAAGTCGACTCAGTCCTAATCAATCGCAATCAAGGGGTTGAGATTTTGCTTACCGGTTCAATGAAGAGAACGACGCAACTCGAGAAAATCATGCAACAAATCGGAAAAATGCCTTTTGATCAAGTCATGCGGGCTATTTTAGAAAATAGTACTTCTGATTAGTAGGATAAAAGCGGAACCATCCAGGTTTTAAATTATCAAGCACGTCCATAGGATATGAGCCGCTTTTATGGAAGGTCGATCAGTCTTCTTGCCCCCACCAGCCTTTTTTTCCAAACCGGATCCAGTACATTAATATGAACGACTGTATGTTGTAAAACATGGATAAAATGATTGGAATCCACCATTACGGCTCCATGACTTATAAATCGCCCCAAGCGAAAATAGACAAAGTCGAGGGTTTTAAGCTCTTCAACCGGCACCGGTTTTCCAATGGCCGAGACTCCCCGGAGATAACGCTCCGGATCATCTTGTGCCCATTTAATTGAATAATCCCGGCCGTCGTTTTCCGGGAATTCAATTCCGCAATCCTTATAAAAGTAGTGGGCTAATCCCAGACAATCTAAACCGGTTAAATCCCGGCCCGCATGTTTATAAGGTATACCTAAATATTTTTTGATTACGGCATTCATCTGTTCTTGCTCCATAAAATATTCTCCATCAGGATGACTTTGTTCCAGTTATTATGATATGGCACTTGGAACCGCTTTGTGATGTAATTGTAGATCTGAATCCACGAAGTCTTTGAATTGGCACGACCTTGATATTACTTCGGTAACCAAAGTAATAGCCAACGGCCGGTGATCTGTTTTGTAAAACCATCGTCGGTATCTTTCGATGACTTTTTATATAAGCAAATGCAACAGGAGGAAATAATAGGGTCTTTATTACGATAGACATTTCGGAATACATGGTAAATGGTATATTAGGATCCTTTATTACAAATCATGCTTTTTTTCCAGAAACAATAAATAAAGCTTTGAGTATAATATTTTATCGATAGTGATAGGAGGTGATACATTTGCCGTTAATGATTCAAAAAGTCTCACCCGTACTTTTAAAATCTGAATTTACCGAGAATCCGGAGCAAAAATGCAGACTCATTGTAGAAATGGCAAGCGCGCGAAGTGATAAGGTAGCATCTTATATTGAAGCCAGTGAGGGTAAGGTGCACCGGGAAATGAAATTATTTCCTGTGGTGGTTGTAGAGGTTCCCTATTCCGCCCTGGAGATGATGTCTTATTCACCCCATATTCGTAAAATATGGCATGATGTAAAAGTCCGTACTTTGTTGGATGTCGCTGTTCCGACCGCTGGTGGGGCTAAGGCCCAGGGCTTTGGTTTTACTGGAAAAGATATAACTGTTGCGGTTATTGATACAGGAATTTATCCGCATCCTGATTTAATATATCCTGAGAGCAGGATTATCGCTTGGCAGGATTTAATTAATGAACGAACATATCCTTATGATGACAATGGACATGGTACTCATGTATCCGGGATCATTGCAGGAAACGGATTTGCATCCCGTCAGAAATATAAAGGAATGGCTCCGGAAGCCAAATTAATAGGAATTAAAGCCTTAAATCAAAAGGGAGAAGGGAATACATCCGATATCATATCGGCCCTGGAATGGTGTATTAATAACCAAAAGACTTATGAAATTAGAGCGATCAACTTGTCGCTGGGTTCAACAGCACAAGATTCCTCCCGAGAAGATCCACTATGCCGTGCAGTTTCTGCAGCTTGGTCCAGTGGAATTGTTGTCTGCATTGCAGCCGGAAATGACGGACCTGACGCCAAAACTATCAATACTCCGGGAATTAACCCGAGCGCCATTACTGTAGGTAATTTGGATGATAAAGGTACTGAAGATTTAACGGATGATAGTATCAGTGATTCTTCCAGCAGGGGACCCACAATCGACAACGAGATAAAACCCGATTTATTAGCTCCGGGGACTAACATTACTTCATTACGGAATGGCGGAGGGTACCGGTCACTAACGGGTACTTCGATGGCAACCCCGATGGTTACGGGATCTGTGGCTCAATTATTGCAGAAATCGCCGAATATGAGACCCGATCAGATCAAAATGGCTCTTAAGAGGAATGCCCGGACTATGGGTTTAAAGTCTTTCAATCAAGGCTCAGGAGCTTTATCCATTAGCGAACTGTTTGAAGAGGAAAAGAAAGACGGAAGAAAACAAAAATCTTTTTTTGAAATGCTCTTTGGAACGAAAATCGCAGCGAAATCAGAAAATACGAGTACAAATGGAAAACCAAGAAAAGCAGGAACTTTATTCCAAAATTTATTAGGAGCGAAAAATAGCCCAGTTGACTTAGCAGAAGAGGAAGAACCTAAAAAAATGGATTTTAATCCAATGTCTTTAGCATTATTAGCACTGATTCCCTTGGCTATTGTCTAAACTTTCATTTGGAAATGATTATAAAATTAAGGGGCTGACCTGGTGAAAACCGGTCGCCCCTTTTGTTATGAATAATGAGTTTTGACGGTATTTACAATGTACAACGGTAAACGCCAAAGCCGAATTTTTTACGGTTCCGGAACATGATATTGCGGTATTCATGAAAAGCATCGGATAATTCAGAAGGAAAAGATCCCATCCACCCCATCCGTTGTTTATAAAGAATATTTATATTGGAAAATCCGGCTTCCTTTA
>DNPQ01000087.1 GCA_003501335.1 Bacillota bacterium | reverse complement strand
TCTATAGCCTGATGACATTGCCCTCGTTCCCCTCGTTGGTTATCTTTTCCCAGGTAGTGGCCGTTTGTTATCGGGCGGATTTTGAGGGCAACTTAAAATCCCAGCTAGAAATGTTTAGGAGGGGCAGGAGGGTTAGGAGGGGAACGAGGGCATTCAAAAATAAAAAAAGATATTGGAAATTTTATAAAGCAAGGTTTTTTATTTTTAAGCCAACATGGGCCCCCATGACCAACATGGATTTTTTAAAATTCCTGGTAGGAAAGTTTATGTGGGGGATGTTGGCTATGTTGGGGAAAAAATAAAAAAGGGTATAAAAATTTTTTTTGATTCGGTAGAAAACGATGAAGTGCTAAAATTTTATATGTATCATCGGTAAACCTTTCATTTTATTAGCATTCTTTATCTTAATAAAATCTTTATGACTCATATCATTCAATTCAATACAAGAGAAAATTTGATATTCATCGATTACCTTTATTCTTGGATCCCACTTTTCAATATTTTTGGCATTATTTATACCCCATTTCATAAACGCTCTGCTTCCCATACCGGTTGTAGTTAAAACAGTAATATTTCCTAATACACGAAACATTTTTGACATTGAGTCAAAAATTAACTCACTAGTCGGGAATGAATTCGATAAAGAAATAAATAAGTTTTTAACCAATGATTTTTTTAAATATGGAATCACTCCGCAGGCAATAAATAAGAAAGAGCTATTTGTTTTTTTAATTTCGGAGTGCCAACTTTTGTCAAAAATTGATTTCGATATGTAATGATTGCGTTCTGTTTCAGGTATAAACTTTTTTCGTAAATCAATAACCTCTGGTACATCTATATCAAACCATTGAATTAATCCATTATCAACTCGCTCAAATGATGAATCTAATCCAGCTCCTAAATTAATAATTGTGGCTAAAGGATTATTTTTGATGAACTCGCGTACTTCATCATCAAAATGTTTAGCCCTAACTACTTGGGATAGTTGGTAAAACAAATCTAGATGATGTTCTAAATTTTTAAAATCATAGTCTAAATTGTTGATGATATCTAATGCTCTTTTATCATTAAGTAATGGATTTGGTTTTTGACTTTCTTTTGCTCTGGCCCATAATGGTAATAATAATGTTTTATGACTTCCAAATAATTCAACAGTAATTCTATCAGTCATTTTTGCCCTCCTTTTTTTATATCTCAAAAGGCTATATTTAGTAAAATCCATGGGCGTTTTTCGTGATAGCATATAGCTTCTAGAGGATATTCAAAGTTCTAAAATTCGCTCGAATATTGTTTTGCGTTGCAATCTTGATGAGACCATAGGGTAATTTGGAACTCCTATGTTGTAGTAGATGCCGGAACGAACCTTATTTATAACTCAAAAACCCGCTATTTTTAGCAGGTTTTATCGTGGTGCGTTCATCCATTGATTCATTATTTGGCCCGATCAGATATCATCAGGCGGACTTTCGGACCAGAAAGGTAATATCTCCAGCCATACGGTCCATAATTTTCACTTTCTTTTTGATGGCCTTCAATACGCTCTACAGCATAGGTAAGTTGATCAATTTGGACTATTTGGGCTTCCTGAGCATTACGAACCGCTTGAAACATTTCATTATATTCGGGTTGTTGAACCTTAATCAATTTAATATCGGATTTTATTTCTTGAAATTCATTTCGACATCGGATTTTAATGTTTTGATTTCATTGGCTATCCGTTCTAATAGTTCCGGTCATGGGGTTTTTCCTCCCGACGTTTTCTTTTCTTCTTCCAGGATTATTTGAATAGCACTTCTAAAGATGTTTTCGCTTAAGGAGGAATTGCTTCGGAGAGATTATCGGAACGATGAGTGTCAGTTTAATATAAGTTTACCACGATTAACCGGATGGCTCAATATTCTATTTTGTGAGGAATGAAAAGAGATTCAAAAATAAAAAAATCTCCGTCGTTCATTTGGAAAATGTTGGGATTTTTATTTATAAAATGCTGCTGCCTAAGTTGAAATTCGACCCAAGATCTTCACAAACAGCCGGCTCCAGCAAGACTTTGTTTTGGGGAGCCTTACGAGATAAGCAGCTGGAGGAAGTAAAGTTCCATCGGCAACGGCTTTTTATTCGGTATATTCTGGATTTTCTCCTGCTGTTAAACGGGTGATTGAAATTGACGACGGATTCAGGAAACGATGGAACAAAAAGCATATGAGAGCGCATGAGTATTACCTCCTTTGATTTCACAATATTCAAACTATCTTATGACAATAAGAATATGCTTTTAAAATAATTCAATATTCCCTTTCCTTCATATTATGTATTATGTAATAAAGACTTTTGAAAAAATGGGGGGAAAGAAATGTCAATGTATAATCAACCTGGTCGATGTAATCCGGGTCAGTATGGCCAACCATTTCAAGGTCAACCCGGACAATACGGTGGTCAGCCCTATCAGGGTCAGCCTAGTCGATATGATCAACCATTTCAGGGCCAGCCCGGACAATACGGTCAACCCTATCAAGGACAACCCGGACAATATTACTGCCAACCATATACGGTCCAACGGGGAGATACCCTTGGCGTTTTAGCAAGTCAATATGGAATTTCAGTAAGTTTATTAGCTACTGCCAATCCAAATGCCAGTCTTCAACGAGGACAGAGCATTTGTATTCCGACTAGTGGCAGAAGATAGTAGTCTTTGAAAGTCTTTTTTAATAATAATAACGGAAAATACTTTATTAAAAGTTACGACCTATGTAGTCTCGGTTCGCCGCCGGGGCTTTTTATATTTAACAAATCTTTAGTGAATTTCAAAGAATTTTTTAAGACGAATATCCGATACTATAAAAAAGAAGGAGGCAAAGCATACATGAAAAAAATAATAACTGTAATTTTAGTAATTTGCCTGACGCTTTGGGTCTGTGCTAGCGCTTTTGCAGAATCCGCTACGAATATTGACCTAAACAATGGAACTTCATCAACTCAGGATTTATCTTCCAATGGTTTTAGTGGCTTTATTGACACCTATCATCCAACAACTTCCAATGTGTATCAATCCGGAAATGATCTTCAATTAAATCTCAGCTATGGTCATGGAGGTCCTGGCGGCCATGGAGGTCATGGTGGGTACGGCGGTCACGGAGGACCAGGGGGACCTGGTTTTGGACCTGATCTTTGGGTCTATACTTTGATCGGTATCATCGTCGTCGGATTAAGTACAAGATAAAATTTGATTTAGCCCCGCTGCAAACGGGGCTTTCTTATGATATGTACGCAGCGGGCATAACTTGATTAGAATTCATTTCAGTCATGATTTCAAAATTGCTCACCAAGGGATTTTAGCATCATCATCACCACGGAAGAGCGAAAGGAGTTTACTTTTTAAAGGTTCCGGAACATCTTTTAATTTCAGTTGATCAATCCGTTTGATCGCCAGGCTATCTATTTTTAGCCAGCTAGCTAGCTCGGTTACGGTGAATCCTTTATTTTTTCTTAGCTTTTTGACGAGTTGATTACCTAAACCAAATCCAAACATTAAAGATATCTCCTTATTTCCGTTTCAGCGGCCATAAATAACAGTGTAGCAACTACATATATATTTTTCTTATTAGCCAATTTACTCCATCAAAGAAATCCTTTGCATGATAATTAATAGTGATATTCTGTAGTTCATCTTGAACATACTTTCCATCACCGGTATTGACAAGTATTTTGATACAGCCGACTTTATCTCCGGCAAT
>DNPQ01000251.1 GCA_003501335.1 Bacillota bacterium | reverse complement strand
CGGTGTGCATACGCAACGATTCAGTAAACATACTGAATCGTTGCGCAAAAGTCAGGAAGCAGAATTTGGGCTAAAGAAAGGTTTAATCTGCCTAATCTGGCGTCTTTAAAAAAAAGGCGATAAATCCTGAAAATCTTGGTTAATGGCTTCATTTTTTTTTGCCCCTCCTGACCCTCATCCCCATCATCGGATTTCTTTCCCAGCTAGTCGCCATTTTTTGATGAAATCATTTTGGGGAGGCGGCTTAAAATCCCTGCTAGAAATGTTTATGAGGGCGATGAGGGGGACGAGGGTGTAAAAAATAAAAAGGGCGCCTTTAAAAAAGGCGATGAAATCCGGAAATCCTGGTAAATTTTTTTTGGGGTTAAATCCGTCCAATCCGGCGCCTTTTAAAAAAAAGGCGATTAATCCTGAAAATCCTGGTCGGCTTTTTTATTTTTTAGCCAACATGGGCCACATAGCCCACATCGATTTTTAAAATACCTGGTAGAAGAGTTTATGTGGGGCATGTTGGGCAAGTTGGGATAAAAATAAAAAAGGAATTGAAAAATTTTATGAAGGCGCTCGGGTTTTTGAAAAGTTGTTTTGGATGGGATAATGAGGGGCGGTTTTGGAAGCTGAAGGATTGCGTTTATTGAGCGGGCAAAAACTTTATTGGATATTGTTTTGGTGCCTACGGCATGAAAAAATTTATTCTCGATCGGATCATGCAAATCGACGAAATCGTTGAAAAGGACTCCGAATATAAGAACTTGGGGGAGCGGCCCGGTGAACTGTTGGAGCTGGCTGCCGCCACACTCACCCCGGAAGACAGTAAGCTGTTGAAAGAGTATGACGATATCTGGTTTCATCAGATTTGCCGCCGGGACGAGCTGGTTTATAGCCAGGCGTTAATGGACGGAATTCCAGTCTTACCAGCAAATCAGGTCTAAGTCCCAGTAAATAATATTGCAGTTGACTTTGCCCTTAGGGAAAAGTGTATAGTAGAGTTAAACAAAGTATCAGTACTTAATCATTTCATCTGTGAAAAATGAAGGTGACATCTTGCTATCCATTGGGGAATTTTCAAAGATATGCGAAGTATCTACAAAGACGCTTCGCTATTATTCTGAAATTGGATTAATCAATCCCGATGAGATTAATCCTGAAAATGGCTATAGGTATTATTCTATCAGGCAATTAAAAAAGATGCTCTTTATCAACCGTTTGAAAACTTATAATTTTTCTCTGGAAGAAATCAAAGCCATTTTAGAATTTGAAGAGGCGCAATCGGAAGAGATGCTTTGTTTTGTTCTTAATCGCAAGAGAAAGGAAATACAGGAAAAGCTGAATACTTTTGAATATATCTTAAAACAAATGAGTAACGATATTTTAAATTTAAAGAATGGCATACCCATTATGTTATATCTTGATAATATCGAAGTACAACTTGTTGAAACCCAGCCAATGAATATTTTTTATATGCGTCAGATGATTGACTATGCTGCAGGATATGGAAAGTATTTCAATCGATTATATAAAAAAGTTGCTACTGGGAACCTCACCTTGCTCGGTAAGCCAATGACTATTTATCACAGCCATGAATACAATCCCGCTGGCAACGATACAGAGTTCGCCATCCCGATAAAGGATGTTGTAAATGGAACGAGAGATTTGGCTGGAGGACTTTGCGCGAAATCTGTTTTCAAAGGTTCATATCCAGAATTATCATCGGTATATGCTAAGCTGAGGGAATGGGTAGAAAATGAAGAATATGAATTGGTGAATTCACCCTATGAAGTATATGTAACCGACCCAAATCAAGCCAATCTTCCCGAGGATATTGTTACCGAGGTGTATTTTCCTGTAAAGAAAAAATAGTAGCAAAATCTGATATTTTAATGGTAATACAAATAACGTCTTTTAGAGAGGTATCTTTAATGCAAAGAAACTACTGGCCAACTATAAAATGGCTAACCGCGGACCCGACAGTCCTGGGAATAAACTTGGAGCAGCTTTCAATGCTTGAACCGATGATAAAATCTGAGTATAGCAATATCAACGGTATTGTAATTGTGAAAGATGGATATATTGCTTATGAAAGATATTATAATGGTTATTGCCCTGATGATACGTGTCATATGGCATCTGCGACCAAAAGCATAATATCTGCGCTCATTGGTATTGCCATAGAGGAAGGATATATAGAAAATGTAGAACGGAAAGTGCTGGATTTTTTCCCCGAATATGTTCCCGGTTGCGCTGATGAACAGAAACGGAAAATCACCATCCGCCATCTTCTCACTATGACGGCTCCCTATTCTTTTGAGGACTGGCATGAATCGCTCGATAAGATGTGTATGCAACCTGACTGGGTAAAGTATATTCTGGGCATGATAGGCCAAAATGGAAACATTGGAACCTTTAAGTATTCTACCGCGGGTGCACACCTGCTTTCAGCCATCATCACTCGCAGCACAGGAAAAAGCGCCCGCAATTTGCCAACGATCACTTATTTAAACCAATTGGCATGAAAGAAATTCCGGATCATGAAATGAAGTCATTTGAGTTTGATGATTTATTCGGGAAAAATATGAGGGGATGGGTTAAGGATCCAAATGGCAACTCCACCGGAGGGTGGGGACTGATGCTTATTCCCCGTGATATGGCACGTTTTGGTTTTTTATATCTGAATAGTGGCAGTTGGGACAACAAACAAATTATTTCAAAGAGATGGGTTGATGAGTCTACATTTCCGCATTCTGAGACACAGATTGGTGAGTCAATAGCCAAATACGGTTATCTATGGTGGTTGCATAAAGAGGGCGGAGTTTCTGCATACTCAGCATTAGGAGATGGTGGTAACGTCATTTGTTGCATTCCGGAAAAAGATTTGGTTGTAGCCATTGCCTCAGAATTCATCATGAATCCCCGCGATAGGTGGACACTAATTAAAAAACTAATTATTCCGGCTGTAATAGACTAATTGTCTACAAGTAAGTAAAGATATTCAATGTAACTTAACAATGGTGTGTTTAATTAAAATAAAACCAAGCAAAAGCCGAGAAATGAATCTCGGTTTTACATTTTTTATCCGAGTGAAGATCCTGCTCCTAGCCGGGAAGATATTTTTATTACCCAAAATTTGAAACAAGCCGGGAAAATCATGTGATCGAACGGCATTGTAATGAATAAAATCCTGCCCTTATTCAAACTTCAAACTTCACTTCTTCCAACTTCAACCGAATCCGGTCGTTTTTTTAACTTTTTTTTATGCTTTGATTAACTGGAATAAGTCTTGATTAAATCCCGTCGAATATGATTTTCAGCCTGCCAAAAAGTTTTATAATGAAACCAGTCAAGAAAATAGAAATCACAAGGAGGAAAAAAATCAGAATGAACAGGTTGAAAGAAAACAAAGTACTTTTCTCCGTAGTACTGTCCCTGGTTATTTTGGCAGGCTTTATGATGACGGCTTTTGCCATGACTGATCATTTCAATGATGCGGCAGGCACAGCCGGTGATAAGACGTGGAAAGATTGGACCGGTAACTGGGAAAGCATTAAAGCTAATCTCGAAGAAGTGGTTTTAACTCCCGGCGCCAATCAAACCGAAGTAAATTTTGGCTGGTATTCTCATACCGCCACCGCTCAACCGGTTGTGAAATGGTCTAGCAAAGCCGATATGAGCAATGCTAAGACTTTTACCGGAACCCAAACTCCGCATCGGGTCATTAACGGAGTTCAATATTACTCCAGCAAAGTCACTGTCAACGGTTTAACCGAGAATACCCCTTATTATTATCAATATGAAAACAACGGCGGTTGGAGCGCTCCGGTGCGTTTTTCCGGAAAAAGTTTTTCCAGCGTGAAACTGTTGTTTATGGGTGATCCTCAAATTGGCGCCTCCGTGGGCCGGACTGCTTCCGATGGCAAAGAACCGCAAAACGCTGAAATTGCGGCCCGGAATGATGCTTATAACTGGAACGCCACTTTGCATACGGCCTTAAACGCTCATCCCGGCGTAAATTTTGTTCTTTCGGCGGGTGATCAGATTAATTACAGCAACAACGACGCTACTCCCCAGCAAGAGATCGAATATAGCGGTTTTTTAAGCACCGATGTTTTGCGTTCTCTGCCGATTGCTACTGTTATTGGGAATCATGATTCCATGACCACCAATTATAAAAATCATTTTAACAATCCCAATTCGTTTACCGCGGAAACAAGTCCGACACCGGCGGGAAATGGTTATTATTTCACCTACGGCAGCGCTTTGTTCATCATTATCAATACCAACAACTTAAACTGCGCCGACCATGAAAATTTGATCCAGAAGGCCATCAAAGCCAATCCGAATGCCAAATGGCGTATTTTAGCTTTCCATCAGGACATTTACGGTTCCGGCAAAGACCATTCCGATTCGGACGGTATCGTTTTACGGACGCAAATAACTCCAATTATTGACAAGTATCATATAGACGTTGTATTACAGGGCCATGATCACTCTTATGCCCGGACTTATCAACTATCAAGCGATAATAAAGCCCATACGCTCTATGGTAATGCCTCCAGTAACGGGATAGCTAAATGGGACGGGGAATCAAACCCAGTGTATCAGTCCCAGAACGAATGTTATAGCTTTGTGAAAGATAATTCAAGTAAGGTGGTCAATCCCAAAGGTACGC
>DNPQ01000259.1:2489-5741 GCA_003501335.1 Bacillota bacterium | reverse complement strand
TGGTTGATGATAAAATTCATGCTCGCTCAACTGGACCTTATTCTTTGGTCACTCAGCAACCTCTTGGAGGAAAAGCTCAATTTGGTGGTCAACGTTTTGGCGAAATGGAAGTTTGGGCTCTTGAGGCCTATGGAGCGGCTTACACATTGCAGGAACTATTAACTGTTAAATCAGATGATGTAATCGGTCGGGTTAAGACCTATGAAGCCATTGTAAAAGGCGAAAATGTTCCTGAACCTGGAGTTCCTGAGTCATTTAAGGTTTTAATTAAAGAATTGCAAAGTCTCTGCTTAGATGTTAAAGTTCTTTCGGAAGAGGCTGAAGAAATTCAGATAAAAGAAGAAGATGATGATGTAAAAGAAATGGCCAAGGAGTTGGGATTAGAAATTGAAGCTCCCCATGAAGCCATTTATGAAGAAGAACCTGAAGAAAACGAGACCACCGAATCTTTTGATGAAGAAGATGAGCTGGTCGAAGGAACGTTTGAGGAAGATATAACTGAAGAAGGCTAATCGATTAAATCAATAAATTGGCCGGAAGTCCGGAAAACGAAGAAAAAATTGCGTAAATTCCGGACTTTGTAATACCAATGCTTGAAGTAATATAGAACCGACATTAGGGGGGAATCCTTTTGCTGGATGCCAACAATTTTGATGCTTTAAAGATTGGATTAGCTTCGCCGGAACAAATTCGTGCTTGGTCCAGTGGAGAAGTTAAAAAACCGGAGACAATTAATTATCGTACCTTAAAGCCTGAGCGTGAAGGCTTATTTTGTGAAAAGATTTTTGGCCCGCAACGTGATTGGGAATGTCATTGCGGCAAATACAAACGGGTTCGTTATAAGGGAATTATTTGTGACCGCTGTGGCGTTGAGGTTACTCGTTCAAAAGTTCGACGTGAACGTTTGGGCCATATTGAGTTGGCAGCGCCGGTGTCTCATATTTGGTATTTCAAAGGAATTCCCAGCCGAATGGGCTTACTCCTTGACATGTCACCCCGCCATTTGGAAAAAGTCCTTTACTTTGCGTCCTATGTGGTAGTGGAAAATGGAACAACTCCTATGCTTAAGAAGCAACTTCTTTCCGAGAATGAATTTCGGGAAGCTCGTGAGAAATATGCTCAGGGTTTTAAAGCCTTAATGGGCGCCGAAGCGATTAAGAAACTTCTTGAAGAGATTGATCTTGATCGATTGTCTGAAGAGTTAAAGAAGGAAGTCAAAGAGGTTAGCGGTCAACGCAGAATTAGAGCAATTCGTCGTTTGGAGGTTGTGGAATCCTTCAGAAAATCTAATAGCCGTCCTGAATGGATGGTCATGGATGTGGTGCCGGTTATCCCACCAGAGCTTAGACCGATGGTTCAATTGGATGGAGGCCGTTTTGCCACTTCTGACTTAAATGATCTTTATCGTCGGGTAATTAACCGAAATAATCGCCTCAAGCGGCTATTAGAACTGGGAGCACCTGATATTATTGTCCGGAATGAAAAAAGAATGCTTCAGGAAGCGGTTGACGCCTTGATCGATAATGGTCGCCGCGGTCGTCCGGTTACCGGCCCTGGAAACCGTCCTTTAAAATCCTTAAGCGACATGCTGAAGGGAAAACAAGGCCGATTCCGTCAGAACTTGCTTGGAAAACGGGTTGATTATTCCGGCCGTTCGGTTATTGTTGTCGGACCTGAATTACGAATGCATCAATGCGGTTTGCCAAAAGATATGGCACTAGAATTGTTCAAACCTTTCGTCATGAAACGGTTGGTTGATAAAGGCTATGTCCATAACATCAAGAGTGCTAAACGAATGGTGGAAAGAGTCAAGGCTGAAGTTTGGGATGTTTTAGAGGAAGTCATTCATGAACATCCAGTAATGCTGAACCGGGCTCCGACTTTGCATCGCCTTGGTATTCAAGCTTTTGAACCGGTGCTTGTTGAAGGAAAAGCCATTCAAATCCATCCGCTAGTCTGTACGGCCTATAATGCAGACTTTGATGGTGACCAGATGGCCGTTCATGTGCCTTTGTCGGCAGAGGCTCAAGCAGAGGCTAGAATATTGATGCTTTCAGCTCATAATATTCTTTCGCCTGCCAGCGGGAGACCGATTGCAACCCCGACTCAGGATATGGTGCTCGGATGTTATTATTTAACTATTGCCCGCGACGGGTCTATAGGCGAAGGCAAAGTGTATGGCAATTCTATTGACGCAATTAATGCCTATGAGGTTGGAGCGATATCGCTCCATGCAAAGATTAAGCTACGAATTAACGGTCAATTTATCGAAACAACACCTGGACGTACTATTTTCAATGATCGGGTAAAATTCGATTTAGATCCCGATCCAGTGGTTAATTTTCAAATTACCAATTGCGTTATTGATAAGTCGAAACTCGGACAATTAATTGCCCGGTGTACTAGAAACCATTCGGTTACTAAAACAGCGGAAATTTTGGACCAGATTAAGCGGCTGGGTTATCGTTTTGCAACCCAATCTGGAACTACAATCGCTATTTCCGATATTAAGGTTCCAACGAAGAAAAAGCAAATTCTGGAAGATGCTGAAAAGCTTGTCGAACAAGTTGAAGAACAATTCAGGCGTGGTTTGATTACGACCGATGAAAGGTATCAACGGTTTATCGATATTTGGTCCCAGGCGAAAGTCGATGTGTCTCAAGCTATGACTGATGGTCTTGATAAGTTACGGAATCCGGTATTTATGATGTCCATATCTGGAGCCCGTGGCAATCCTTCACAGCTTGCTCAGCTTGCTGGAATGCGGGGACTGATGTCTGATCCTTCTGGACGTATTATCGACTTACCGATTCGAGCTAGTTTCCGGGAAGGGTTAAGCGTTTTGGAATTCTTTATTTCTACCCATGGCGCCCGAAAAGGCTTGGCAGATACTGCACTCAGAACTGCTGACTCAGGTTATTTAACCCGAAGATTGGTGGATGTCGCCCAGGATGTTATCGTACGGGAAGATGATTGCGGAACATCTGAAGGTATTAAGGTAAGCGCCATCGTCATTGGTAATGAAGAAATAGAGAAATTGCGTGAACGGCTGATTGGAAGATTATCAACAGAAGATATTTACGATCCCAGTACCAATGAACTGATTATTAAAGCCAATCAGGAGATCAATGAGGAAATTGCTGAGAGGATAGATAAAGCTGGTATTAAAGAATTAACTATCCGGTCCGTACTAACTTGCCGTAGCCGGTTCGGGGTTTGCATTAAATGTTATGGTCGTAACCTGGCCACCGG
>DNPQ01000259.1:0-2122 GCA_003501335.1 Bacillota bacterium | reverse complement strand
GATGATATCACCCAAGGTTTACCAAGGGTTGAGGAATTATTTGAAGCTAGAAAACCAAAAGGGCAAGCTATTATTAACGAGTTAAACGGAATTTGTAAGATTTCCGAAGTGAAAGGCATTCGTAGGATTACTGTTACTTCAGATAGCGGTGAAGAAAAAGTTTATCCGATTCCTTTTGGACTCAGGATTCGGGTAAAAGATGGGACATTAGCTTCATCAGGCGATTTATTAACTGAAGGATCGGCCAATCCACATGATATATTGAAGGTTAAAGGCGTACACGGAGTGCAAATGTATTTAGTACAAGAAGTTCAAAGTGTTTACCGTTCCCAAGGCGTTTGGATTAATGATAAGCATATCGAAGTTGTTGTTCGTCAAATGTTACGGAAGCGGAAAATTGAAACTTCAGGAGACACTGATTTATTACCCGGTGGTTTAGTGGATGTGTTTGAGCTGGAGGATGAAAATCAAAAAGTTGAAGCCGTGGGTGGTGAACCGGCAACGGCGAAAGTAGTGTTATTGGGAATAACGAAAGCTTCTCTCGCAACGGATAGCTGGTTATCGGCCGCTTCATTCCAGGAAACGACTAGGGTATTAACTGAGGCTTCCATCAAAGGTAAAACAGATCCATTGTTGGGTTTAAAGGAAAACGTTATTATAGGTAAGGTAGTGCCGGCTGGTACCGGAATGTCCCGTTATCGGAATGTCAAAATTGAAGTGGATTGAATTGATAGCTTAACAAAGGAATCGGGAGCCAAGATATTGGAATACATCATAGATTATTTAATGGCTCCTGAATTTTTTATTTTGGTTTTTGTTTTAACCCTGTGAATCAAAGCAAATATTTTGTTGACACTACGTATAAATGGTGTTAAAATATAAAAGTGTTTGATTTGGGTGTATCGGAAGTCGTTGGTTTGTGTTTCGGAGGATAGTGATGGTGCAAGCCATTAAAGAAGCCGGGGAAAAGATCGTGGGATTAAAGCAAACTCTGCGGGCTGTCCAACAAAATCGTATAAATGCTGTATATATAGCTGAGGATGTGGAAGAACATATCATAAGAAAGATTTCCGGACCCTGTCAAGAGAAACAAATTCCCATAATCAAGACGAGCATGACCCAAAAAGAATTGGGAAGACTTTGCCAAATAGAAGTTGGCGCTGCGATTGTCGGTATTATAAAGTAATATCAAATATACTTTGATTTTAAACGTTTGGAAGGAGGTGGGACATTTGCCTACAATAAACCAGTTAATTAAACAAAGTCGTGAAGCGGTTTCTAAAAAAAGTACTGCTCCGGCATTGGGATGGGCTTATAATGTTAATAAAGAGCAAATGATCAGAACTGATGGGAGTCCACAAAAACGAGGAGTTTGCACCCGCGTTTCAACGGTTACTCCTAAAAAGCCGAATTCGGCTTTACGTAAAGTTGCGAGGGTACGGTTGACAAACCGTATGGAAGTGACGGCTTATATTCCGGGCGAAGGTCATAATTTGCAGGAACACTCAGTTGTTTTAATCAGGGGTGGCCGTGTTAAGGATCTCCCTGGAGTGCGTTATCATATTATTAGAGGCACTTTGGATACAGCGGGAGTTCAAAATCGCAAACAAGGCCGATCCAAATATGGAGCAAAGAAGCCAAAAGCTGCCGCTACCAAAAAGAAGTAAGGGGGTATTATTGTGCCGCGTCGTGGATTAGTAAGCAAAAGAGATCTGTTACCAGATCCGATTTATGGAAGTAAACAGGTAACTCAATTTATTAACCGCATTATGCTTGAAGGAAAAAGAGGCGTTGCGGAGAACATTTTTTATAATGCTATGAATCTTGTTGGTGAGAAGTCCGGCAAAGATCCAATGGAAATTTTTCAAAATGCTATTAAAAATGTAATGCCGGTTCTAGAAGTTAAGCCTCGCCGTGTTGGCGGAGCGACTTATCAGGTTCCGATTGAGGTTAGAGCTGAGCGACGTTTGGCATTGGCAATTCGTTGGCTTGTTACTTATTCTCAACAGCGTCCTGAGAAAACGATGCAAGAAAAGTTAGCTGCTGAATTGGTCGATGCTTCTCAAAATTTGGGATCTGCGATTAAGAAAAAAGAAGATACTCATAAGATGGCTGAAGCAAA
>DNPQ01000081.1:7879-8097 GCA_003501335.1 Bacillota bacterium | reverse complement strand
TTAGCAGCTTCCACCAGAGGGGTTGATGCTTCAGAAAACGATATCGCTGGTAGTGACAAAGACGGTATGACAATCGCAAAAAACCTGGCCCGGAAACTAAACTGTGTGGTCGCCATCACCGGGGCCACCGATCGGATTTCCGACGGCAACCGTACTTTATATATTCAAAACGGCCATCCCATGTTGGCCGGAGTCACTGGTACAGGCTGTATGAGCAC
>DNPQ01000081.1:0-7569 GCA_003501335.1 Bacillota bacterium | reverse complement strand
GCAGCCGGTATCATGTGTATGGGGATTGCCGGTGAAATGGCTTTTACGGCAGCCGGAAACAAAGGAAACGGAAGCTTTCATGCGGCCCTCATCGACAGTATCAGTATGCTAAACGATCAAAAAATAGCGGAGATGGCTAAAGTCCATGAATAATGCAGCGGCAATCACCAATCAAACTTCCAGTTTAAGCGGAGCCCTGCTTTGGATAGGCGCGGCCATCTCCATTGCCGAAATTCAAACCGGCGTTTTACTGGCGCCTTTGGGAATTGCCAATGGGATCATCGCTATTTTGATCGGGCACACCATTGGCGCACTTACGCTGTACGCCGCCGGAATGATCGGAGCAACAGGAAAGTTGTCATCCATGGAATCAACCCGGATATCCTTCGGAACATATGGTTCTTTCGGATTTTCAATCCTTAATATTTTGCAGTTGCTTGGCTGGACGGCCATCATGATTATCAATGCCGCTGAGGCATTGGATGAAATAACCAGGACAATCTGGCATTTTCAAAATGTGCCCTTATGGTGTATCCTTATTGGCGTTTTCATCGGCCTTTGGATTGTGCTCGGCCTTCAAAATCTGGCCAAAGTTAACATCTTTGTAGTCGGCCTGCTTTTTGCATTAACCCTCATTCTGGGATTTATCGTATTTAGAGGTAAGTTAAGTGGGCAGGTTTCCCAAGAGCCTTTAAGCTTCGGCGCCGCTGTTGAACTCAATGTAGCCATGTCCCTTTCCTGGCTTCCGCTGATCGCCGACTATACCCGCTATGTAAAACACCCAAAAGCCGGGACCCGCTACAGTGTACTAGGATACTTTGCCGGCAGCATGTTGATGTTTACCATCGGGCTTGGCGCCGCCATTTATTGCAAAACATCCGATATCAGCGCCATTCTCATGTCCACCGGGCTGGGAATCGTAGCCCTGATCATTGTGATTTTTTCCACTGTGACCACTACTTTTCTAGATGCCTATTCCGCCGGGGTCAGTGCGGTCAATTTACATCCGAAAATCAATGAAAAAGGTGCTGCGCTCCTCACTTGCGTTATTGGTACCTTGCTGGCCGTTATGATTCCGATTAGCCAGTATGAAAACTTCTTATACTGGATTGGCTCAGTATTTGCTCCCTTATTTGCCATACTCTTTGTGGATTATTTCCTTTACCGCCAAAAAGAAATAAACTCCCACTGTCTGTTGAATCTCAAAAATACCGTGCTATGGATTCTTGGCGTCATTATTTACAGATTATTATTGCCTTACAATTCACCCATCGGGATTACCTTGCCAGTGATGGCGCTGATCAGTATTCTAAGTATTTTTGTAAATGGAGGAATCCGGTTATGGAACAAAAAACTACAAAACCTATAATTGACTATAGTCTTTACCTGGTCACCGATCGTGATTTAATGAGCACTCCTACCCTGGAACAAGCCGTGGAAGAAGCTATTAACGGGGGATGCACTCTGGTCCAGTTACGGGAAAAGGCCGCCTCTTCCTTGGATTTTTTTAATACTGCCGTTGCCATCAAACAAATAACCAATCGCCATTCCACTCCTTTGATTATCAATGATCGGGTGGATATTGCCTTGGCTGTGGATGCCACCGGAGTTCATGTCGGTCAAAACGATCTGCCAGCTTCCATGGTGCGTAAAATCATCGGGCCTGACAAAATCCTCGGTGTCTCGGTTTCCACATTGGCAGAAGCGCTAAAAGCAGCGCAGGACGGCGCAGACTATCTCGGCATCGGCGCCATGTTTGCCACCGGAACAAAAACGGATGCCAAGCTCGTTACCATGGAGGAATTAAAACGGATTCAAGCAACAATTAAACTCCCGGTGGTCGTGATCGGCGGCATTAACGAAACGACCATCCCCCTGTTTTCTGATACCGGAATCGATGGGATTGCCGTGGTTTCGGCCCTTATTGCCCAAAAAGGCATTACTTTAGCGGCCAAACATTTGAAAAGGCTGTTTTTACAGACCAAGGAATCCAATCATGATTGATGTTCATTTAAATCCGGGAAGCCAATCTCAAAGCTCAACCCAATCAGAACGTGCCCGATTGGAGTTTAAGGCGGCTATATTTGATTTAGACGGCACCCTGATCGATTCCATGGGAGTCTGGAAAAAAGTTGACCGGGACTTTCTGGCCAAACGGCATTTAGCGGTGCCCGATGGCTATATCGAACAATTATCTGCAATGAGTTTTCGGGAGGCGGCGGAATATACCATTGCCTTATTCGGTTTGAAAGAAAAAGGGACCGATATCATCGCGGAATGGAATGCGATGGTCCTCTATGAGTATAGTCATCATATTATCTTAAAGCCCCATGCCCGGGAATATCTACTGCACTTAAAACAGTCCCATGTCAAACTCGGCACCGCCACCAGTTTGCCGAAAATCCTTTATGAACCGGTTTTAAAAAGCAACGGTATTTATCAATTATTTGACGCTCTTTCATCCACCGATGAAGTGAGCCGGGGCAAAGAATACCCGGACATTTATCTATTGGCTGCCCAAAAGTTAGCTGTCTTACCCGGTGACTGTATTGCTTTTGACGATATTTTAGCCGCTATTGCCGCGATCAAGACGGCCGGTATGCAAGCCTATGGAATGTATGACAGCTACTCGGCCCATAACCAAAAAGCCATCCGGCAAATCGCGGACGGCTATATCTATGACTTTGCAGAAATGTTTTCCTTGAAGTAAAACAAAATTTTAAAATATCCGGGCAGTTATCAGCTACTTATATCTATTAGTGATAATTATAATTGACATCATAGCGCACATTCCAATAATCAAAAGGTTGATACTCTACATTGGTGATGTTAAATTGCCAACGGATTCCTTGGCCGGGAAATAGATAAACATCAACATTTCGAAAAGTGGCCTCTGTTTGGAGCCACCAGTTTGTATACTGGCCTTTAAAATAAACCTGAAAATACATCCAATTGATTCCATTCACCGTGGCGGTCCCATTATTGAAAAAATAGCCTTCTACCACCAGCTGACCTGAATAATCATAATAAACCCTTTCGATTTGCCATTGCAAACTTGCATCCGCCATGGCTGCCATTGGAAGCCCGGCAACCATCATCAAGACCAACACAGCTATCGTTATTAAACGAGGATAGTGTTTTCTCTCCACAACCCCATCACCTCAACTATAGTTTCTTTTTCCTTCATCATATTAAGACCTCCAAGGGATGGTGAGGTTTTTTGCCTATCGTCATTTGGAATGCCAACATTTTTAGAAGTTAGGCTTACGGCAATTAAATCTGGATAAAAAGGGGTTTATTTGAAAACGTCGAAAAATTATGAAGTATCTGTGTATATTCAGGCGAAAAAATTTAGACTACTCCTAAGCAGAATTATTTAAGTATCCATAGGATTGGGAATGCCCCATGATAAACAAATTGGAGGTCCCCGCATGCTTAAAAAAATAATCTCAGCCACCCGTAAATCCCTGGACAAACTTACGGCCGGCTTTAAACGTTTTCCGGAAGCAATCACTCTGGCAATCTTTACAATCATTATCTTGATAATCCTCAATCATCTCGACTACCGCACGATGTCCATCCGCAATAACTTAAACAAACTGGCTGCGGTTTTAGCTCTAGGTATTCCACTATCTTTAATCATTCGGTTGCTCTTTGAAAAACAACCCAAAATGAATATCAGGTTCAAAATAGCCTTTTACCTTGGAGTCATCCTTGGATTGATTTTATATTATTTATATGGCCTCAATGATTTCACCATGGTACCCCTGACCCGCTATATTGCCTTAAGTATAGCTGGCTATTTGATTTTCCTTTTCACCCCCTATTTTTATAAGCGGGAAAATTTCGAACTATACTCCGTACAAGCTTTAACGGGTTTTGTGATCACCTACTTTTATGCAGCTGTTTTATATTTGGGCCTATCGGCAATACTTTTTACCATTCAGAAACTGTTTCTGATCACCTGGGAAAATATCATTTATTATGATGTATGGTTGATTGTCGCCGGTATTTTCGCCCCGGCCTATTTTCTGGCTGAAATACCGTCTCTAAAAAGTGAAATGCAAATCAGCAGTTTTTCCAAAGTCCTCAAAGTGCTGTTTCTCTATATCGTCATTCCCATGATGATTTGCTATTCTCTGATTTTGTATATTTATTTTGCCAAGGTTATCCTTGCCCAAAGCTGGCCCGCTGGTATCGTAGCCCCTTTAGTGCTTTGGTTCGGTCTCATTTGCAGTGGAGTCTTTTTCTGCATCTATCCGCTGCGCTTCTCCATCCGATGGCTTGATAAACTGCTTACCCTGTTTCCGGGTTTTCTCTTTCCCCTGCTCGCTATGATGTTTGTTGCACTAGGCATTCGCATTCATGCATATGGTATCACTGAAAGCCGTTATTTCGTACTTCTCGCCGGATTATGGATCACTTTCTGGATGCTTTATTATCTATTCGCCAAAAAAATACGTAATATTATTCTACCTATATCCCTTGCCCTTCTGGCAATACTATCCGTCATCGGACCTTGGAGCGCTTATTCTATCTCGAAATTCGATCAAAATCTCCGCTTCACAAAGATATTGAAAAAATATGACATGTTTCAAAAGGGCAAAATCATAAGGCCAAGTCGCCCCATCGCTACTAAAGAAAAAGCTCAAATTATTGGAATTCTATCTTATTTCAAATATTCCCACAGCCTGAAAGACGTTAAATACCTGCCGGATAACTTCAAACTCAGTGAAATGCCAAGAGTGCTTGGCTTTAAAGTAAGCCCGGATGATATCGTTGATCGTAACGGGCAATCTTATTTCAACTATCAGTTCCTCAATAGCCAAAATAATCAATTAACCCATATTGAGGGATTTGATTATTTTATTGCCAACACCCAGAGTGATATTATCAAGGCTGATACTGTGAAAAAACTCCGTATCACCTATACCTTAAAAACGGGCGAACTGGAAATTAGGGATCATGATCGGGAAATCTACCTCAAAAAAGTATCCGCCCTCGTGATACCCTTTTGTAAAAAAGGAACCCCTCCCGGAGGAGAGCCTGTTACCTATCTGGATGACACTGCCAAAGTGAAAGTTTTCTATCAGTTCAACACCTTTTCGGGACAGCGCGATGCAATAACTGATGTAATAAATATCAATTATCTGGATTTTGTGGCCTTTATCAAATTAAAATAGCGAGTTATTCAATGAAGGCTATTAAACCTCATCAAAGTTGCTTCAGAGGTATTGTTGAAGCGGAAATATAGGCTTTCTGGGGTCTATATTGTAAACAAATTCGCCCCTCTCAATGAATAATCTTGGCGACAATACCTTTTACAAGATTCCACTATGAAGGTACTGCAATCCCTTCCCGGATCCATATTTGACCTTCATTATGAATCATGATAATATTGGGGAAAGTGATTTTCGAAGGAGCAAACTGAATGGAACGGTTATTATTCGGTATATCGGGGCTCCCCGTCGGTGATGGGAAAAGCAAATATAATTATAAAAGCGGTATCTTTTATTTAAATTCAATCGGGCTCGATGCCATGGAGTTGCCTTTTGTCCGCAATGTGAATGTGACCGCTAAAAATAAGGATGAAATCCTACAGGAAAAAGAAGCCAAGGCATTTTATCTTTCCGCCCATGGTTCGTACTTCATCAACCTCAATGCCGATGAGCTTGAAAAGCAGGAACAATCGCTGGAAAGGATCATCAAAGGCGCGAAAGCATTGCAATCGGTCGGCGGAAGAAGCCTCATCTTTCATCCCGGCTTTTATCTGAGTGATTCAGCGGCGGATACGTACAACACTATCAAAGAAAATTTGTTGAAACTGCCTGACCTGGGTGTCAATTACCGGCTGGAAACCACCGGAAAACCGACTCAATTCGGCAGTCTGGACGAACTCATTGCCTTATGTAAAGAAGTGTCAACTTGCCGGCTTTGCATCGACTTTGCCCATATCCACGCCCGCGGCAATGGCGCACTGAAAAACTATGACGATTTTACGGCAATTCTTGTTAAAATCAAGGATGGCTTAGGCGAAGAAGCATTGGAGGATCTGCACATTCATCTTTCAGGTATTCAATATACTGCCAAAGGTGAGAGAAACCATTTAGAACTGAAGGAAAGCGATTTTAAATATGCCGCCTGTCTGAAGGCATTAAAAGATTTTAACGTCAAGGGCTGTATTATCTGCGAAAGCCCGGTTCTGGAAAAGGATGCTTTATTACTGAAAGAAACCTATGAGGAGCAGTGAGTCAATATCTACTCATTTTTCATTGTACTTCCCCTTCAACTTTCAACTGCTTGATTTTTTGCAGGATATGGTTTTGAGCATCCACAATCTGTGGGATATTCAATTCTTTTAAACTAAATAGAGCAGCCGCTTCAATTAACGTTAACACTAAACTTTTCGGCAAACAATCGATTATTTTAAGTTGAGTTTTGCCGCAGGCTGCTTTCATAATACTTACCAATTCGATAATGTCCAGTTCCCTTAAAATTCTTTGAAGCGAGCGCTGATCCAGTTTCTCCCATATGGGATCCAGCATAATAGTCCCTGTACATGCCTTATTGTCTTTGATGGCCTCAATAAAATTTTGAATGGCAATTTCGCGACTCACGTTATAAATTCCGAAATGCTCTGCAATTTCATTATAAAAATCCATACCGAAAAAGGACAGTAATCTCTCTCTGATCTCCCAAGGATATTCGCCCATTTGTATGGCCAACAGACCTTCTTTAATCAATATTGCCGCTAAAAAATTCTTCTCTGAAAGCTGGCTTGTAAAAATATAATTACTCAGTATTTCCTTGAACATCAACGGTTCTATCCCCGATAACATCAGTTGCAGTCCCTTTTGTAACAAAAAAGGAGCATCAGCATTCAGCTCCATTTCCAGCGACAACAGACCCTGTTGGTGTTGCTTTTGAGAAAGGCTCATCATTCGATCAACGATTGAAAGACATTCCTTTTTTTCTGCCAAAGTGCAATGAAGTATCGGATTTAAATATGCATCATTCATTGGAGAATCTCCTTTTAGAAAAAATGGTCCATTCATCCTTAAATTAAGACCCCGGTATTGCTTAGGGGTGATTCCATACATCCTTTTAAAAGCCTTATCGAAAGCATCTTGAGAGTTAAAACCCCAATCAAAGGCAATTCTCATAATTGTTCTTGACGAGTAAATCAGTTCATGAGCAGCACTTCTTAGCCGCCTTTCTCTGACATATTCCATCAAGGTCTTACCCATCATCGTTTTAAAAATCCTGTGGAAATGATACTTTGAAAAACAAGCCATCTCCGCTAAATGTTCCAGTTTAATATCCTCAGCGAGATGTTGCTCTATGAAATCAATACTTTGCCGCACATTTTTACGATAGTCCATTTTGCTTTCAGCCTATCTTCCAACGGTTATGCTTTCATTATATATTTAAGAAGTTATTGATTCTCGAATATTTTTGCGATCAAATTCATTGCCAAGCTTAAAAAAATCATTGCCCATTAAAAAATAAAAGCGGTAATTCCGCTCTATAACAAACCTTTTATACAATCCGTAGCACCTTAGCGCCTCG
>DNPQ01000379.1:2930-4530 GCA_003501335.1 Bacillota bacterium | reverse complement strand
GCTTTTGCCAAAGATAGGATCTCCGGTTGTTTCCGGAGGTCGCTTTCAAATGGCGCAGCACCGGGTGTGGCATAGGCGGGATTCAAATTATACCAAACCGGGTTGATTTCGTTCATGAGCCGCACATTGTTGGTAAAACTATCAAAACCCCGTTCTGCGTCATAAGTGGCAAACCACGCCGCCATATATAGCGGGTTCTGGCCACTTAAAGATGAAACATCGGGTGTAGCAGGTCCCCCACATCCGGCGATGCTTAAAATGAGTAAAAAGAAGCTAACGATGATCAATTTTTTCATTATTCATCTTTCTTGGATCAAAGATATTTTTTAATTATGGGTCAGTTGGGGATAACCTCTTGAAAATTGCCTGCTTACAGCAGTTCCCCTGGAAGTTGCATAAAACTTTGATCACAGAAAGTTGACGAAGCTAAGCATTGAACAATCTTAGAAAAAAAAGGCAGAAAAAAGGGAAAAATGTTTTAAAAGCGAAATAATGGATGAAGTTTTTGTAATTGGGAGGATAACGTTGCGAACATCCTATATTGATCCCAGCGCGGATATTAGTATGGATACGGAGATCGGCGAGTTTGCCGTCATTGAGGCGGAGGCCAAAATTGCCGCCGGTTGCCGGATCGGCCATCATGTCATTATTCATCGGGGTACCATCCTCGGCTCGAACACCGTGGTCGGTGATCATGCGGTACTGGGGAAATTGCCCCAGCTGGCCAAGACCAGCACGGTAGAACAGAAAGTCCTGGGGCCGCTGAAAATTGGCGCCAATTGCCAGATCGGGACCGGGGCGATTATGTACGCCGGAACAACGGTGGATGAAGATACGATGGTTGCCGACTTGGCTTCCGTCCGGGAAAATTGCCGGATCGGCAAAGCTGTCCTGATCGGACGCGGGGTGGCGGTGGAAAACAACACCTCCATCGGCGACTTTACCAAGATTCAGACCAATGCTTATATTACCGCCTATATGGAACTGGCGGATCACGTTTTCATTGCCCCCATGGTTACGACTACCAATGATAATTTCATGGGGCGCACCGAAAAACGCTTCGCCCTTCGAAAAGGGGCTACTATCAAGCGGGGAGCCCGGGTAGGAGGCAATGCCATTTTGCTGCCGGGGGTGACGGTCGGGGAAGAAAGCTTTATCGCTGCGGGATCCATCGTTACCAAAGATACTCCACCCGGACAAGTGGTGAAGGGTGTTCCGGCTAAACCCCTACGGCCGGTGCCGGAGGATGAGTTGCTGCCGAAATGAAAGCAAATTATTGTTTAGGGGCTGGATAGTTATGGGGCTTATTCAAGGATTCACGCGGGCCATTATTACGCTTTTGGATGGTCTGCTGCTTCAAATATGGTTATTCCGCTTGGCGATCGGTTATAAAATGTGGGGGAATGATTTTCGAATTCGTCAGCTAAGAAAGGCCCCGGCCCGCTATTTGATAACCGCCCTGCAGCGGCTCGGTGCTGATATCGACGGTGGGGTTACGTTTAAAAACGGTCTTTCATTGGATAATATTGATTTGGGTTTAGAGCGGCTTCATATCGGGAATAAAGCCTATATTGGGCCGGGAGTTTTTATGGACTTGGCG
>DNPQ01000379.1:0-2618 GCA_003501335.1 Bacillota bacterium | reverse complement strand
CTCACCCATGGCGATGTGGGAGACCGGATGCTTGCTACCAAGATCCGGCGGAAGGCCGGTCCGGTTTTTTTGAAAGAGGGCTGTTGGATAGGAGCCCGGGCTGTAATCTTGCCGGGAATCACTATCGGAGTCCAGGCAGTCGTTGGCGCGGGTGCTGTTGTAACGGATGATGTACCTGATTTTACAGTTGTTGCCGGAGTGCCGGCCCGTGAGATACGCAAGTTGGGTTCAAAAGGAAGAGATTAATCATTTATGAGCATAGCCACCAATAGTTTACGGACTTATATTTTCCGCATTGCCACAGGAATCTCCGGGATTTTGATTGGCATCCTGATTGCCAGATTCTTGGGACCGGCAGGAAAAGGTTATTATTCAGGGATTTTTTTGTTTTATAACACCTTTACGGTGGTGGCCGGTACGTTGGGCCCGGCCATTACTTATCAGATCACCCGCTTAAAATCCTCTCCCCGGACCGTATTTCTGACGGCTTCAATCTATAGTGCAGTGGTCGGAATATTGGCGATTTTCGGTTTTTGGGTCTATACTTTGATGAAGCCGGGTTTTCATTCGGGGATGATTTGGCTGGTCGTATCGGTGACTCCCTTAACGCTGATTGTCACGAATTTGAACGGGTTATTTCAGGGTTTAAACCGGATTATCACCTTAAATTGGATCGGCATTGGCGCCGGTTTTTTGCAGTTGATTTTATTGTGCATCGGTTTTTTCGGATTTCGTGTTAATGTGGAAATGGCGATTGTTTTTTGGCTGATTGGCCAGTTAACAACCTTTATGGCCGGATTGTGGGTGAGCCGGGAATTTTGGTGGCCTCCGCAGCGGCATCCGGTGAGTTTTCCAGTGCTGAAAGGGCTGCTTACTTTCGGCGGACAAATCAGTTTAAGCAGTTTGATTGGTATCTTAAACTCGCGGATTGATTCTTTTTTGGTACTGGCTTTTTTAAAAACTAAGCAATATGGATTATATTCGGTAGCCGTCAACGCCGCCGAATTGCTTTGGTATGCTTCGGGAGCTATTTCGGTAGCTATTTGTGCTCACGTAGGTTCAGCAAGTCTGGAGCGGGCGGGGAAATTGACTGCTAAAGCAGTCAGGCATACCCTATTGTTGAATATTCCATTGGCCGTTTTGATGTGGAGCATATCCTGGGTCATTCCGTTTGTTTACGGAGAACGTTTTACCACGGCGATGCTGCCCTATCGAATCATGCTGCCGGGGGTTTTGGCTTATAGCGTTGCCAGTATCTTTTCTACTTATTTCACGAACCAGCTTGGGAAACCTAAATTTCCGTTATTGATATCTTCGATATCGATGTTGATTGATTTTGGGGCCAGCATGCTCTTGGTTCCCAGATGGGGACTGCTTGGCGGCGCTGTGGCGAATACTTTATCTTATGTTATTTCTATTAGTATCTTGATTGCTATTTTTTGTAAAAAGGCCAACATGTCAGTGGTGCAATTGTTTCGGATTTCCCATGAGGACATCGCTGATTATAAACTCTTATGGGAAAATATCAGGCATTCTTTAAGCAGAAAGCTAAGGTGAGCATTGTGGTGGGTAAGAGGGATGTCAAAAAAGCACAACGAATTTTGGTGATCGGTTATCCGTATTTTGTAGGCCGGATTCAGGAACTAGCTGCCGGTTCGGATTATCAGCTGCTGACCATGCCCAAAAGCGGATTTCAACGCTGGTTAACTTTACTGCGGGTGAAAGCGATTTATTTAATCGGTGGTGATTTGCGATCCAATCGTTTTTATACCGCAGCCGTTTTTTTAAGGAAAAAATTGATTATGCATTGGGTAGGCTCGGACATCTTGGAGATGAAGGAGTGGCTCAAAAAAGGGCACCGTTTCAGCCCGCTTTTATTAAAACATTCCCATCATTGGGCTGAGGTCGACTGGACCGCCGGGGAATTGCAGGAACTTGGGATTAAAGCCCAGGTGGTACCCTTGACGCCGGCTTCGTTTCCCGCTGAAGTCAAGGAACTCCCCGCCAAATTTGTGGTGCTTTGTTATTTGCCGCCGGAGCGGGAACATTTTTATGGCGGGACGGAAATGATTCAGCTGGCGAAGCAGTTCCCGGACATTGTATTTTTGGCAGTGGCGGCTTCCCCAACCGATTCCCATCCGGATTGGCCGGAAAATATCATCCCGGTCGGGTGGGTGGATGACATGGGTGAATTGTATCCTGAAATCACGGTTTTGGTCCGCTTTACGGAACATGATGGATTGTCTTTTATGGTATTGGAAGCCCTTGCCAATGGAAGACACGTTATCTGGAGTTATCCTTTTGAGGGGGTCCGAAAGGCAACGAATTATGCCCAGCTTATGGGGGCTATTTCTGAATTATACCAAGATTTTCAGGCTGGTAAACTGCCCTTAAATCAGCCGGGGCGCGCTTATGTTGCAGATCATTATCGCCCGCAGGCGGTTTGGCAACGGATTTATCAGGGAATTAATGGGGTTTTATCATAAGATGAGTAATCAAATAAACCAAATCTTAATGATTGCCTATTATTTTCCACCCTTGGGCGGAGCGGGAGTTCAGCGTTCGTCTAAATTCGCCAAATATTTGGCCCGGCAAGGCTGGCAGGTTCGGGTCGTTTC
>DNPQ01000032.1:1597-9851 GCA_003501335.1 Bacillota bacterium | reverse complement strand
TGTTTTCCGATTAAATCCCTCTTGAATGATTGAAGCTACGCTGCATCCATCACCTCCGGAAATAAAAAAGCGCCCGGTATATTACCGCAGCGCTTTTTCAATTAGCATCATCGAATATTAAAATCCGGGCAATCTCCGCTTCGCCTCCTTTCAAAAAGGCCATAAAAAAAGAGCGAAGGTTGGATTCCCGCTCTTTTAAAAAGGACTTATATGTTTGATCAAAAACACGAAACAATAGTTATATTATAAACGTCATCTCAAACGTTATGGAGGGTCGATATATAAACAATCACTTCATCGGTACTTCCGGCTATTCATCATTTACATTTTTTTCTCTGATTGGTGCACTCTATCCCCAACTCATTGCATAAAGATTTCAGTTCAGAACAAATCGATATCATAATTTTATTTACATCTAAACTATCTACAAAGTCTTGAGTCCTGCCTTTAATATACACATTATGACCCTTTTTAAATAGGGCCTCGATAATTTTAATTCCAGTACCATTACCAATATGAGTTGTCTCCGGTAAGCGTAAATATCTACACAAACCTTCCTTATCCAACAAAAACCAATCTTCAATCGAATGTCGAGCCTTTATATGAATAACTTTCTCTGCACCAATTTCCATCAATACCCGCTCAACGTCGGACCAGGTAATAGGAGGCTTCGGTGATAAATCAAACACATCCGTATCATAACACAAAGCAACCGAAAACTTCGTATCTTGATTGAGGGACATCTCCCTGACAACTCTGGCAGCTTTCTTTTTATAGTTGCCAATGCCTTTTAAATTTTTAATTTTAACTGTATCCATTTTAAATCTTTTATTAGGAGTATATTCATGCAGTTGGGTAACTAATTTCTTATAAAAAGCCTCTTCTGTATCGCCTTCTATAAATATAATCAACCCTTTCCCCATCTCAAAGATTCTCCAATGAAGTTATCTCTTCAACTGAACCACTAAGTAATTCAAATAAATAATCGCCGGTAGACATATCAGAATGATTTGCCTCTTGAATGATTCGCTTTTGAACCGCCTTGGGAAGTACTTCAAATTGTGCAATCCCGTCTTGGCGCGGCAATCCAACATATATATCGTCAAGATTAAGATATTGGATGATATATGGCGAATGACTGGTCATAATAATTCTGCAATCGCCTAAAAGTTGAGATAATACTCGTAAATAATCTTGAAGAAGACCGGGATGTATAGAATTTTCAGGCTCTTCAATTCCTAAAAGCGTAATGCTATTAATATCTGCAAGTACAATATTTGTGAGTAACAAAAATATTCTTTTGGCACCATCAGACATTTCTTGAAAACTAATCGGCTGATTTAAGTTTTCATCAATCACAAATAATACATAGATTTCATTTGATAACTTAAAGGGTATATCCTCAGGCAGTTTCTCCTTCAGTTCAGGAACTTCTAATTGTTTTACAATTATTTCTTTAATTTGTGGAAAAAGCTGTAAATAGGCATTCACTAGTAAATCATATTTCTCTTGAAATTGTTGTTTTAAATTAAAAATGACTCGGGGTAAATTATTAATACTTTCAATTTCAAGAATATCAGCATCCTTCCGAATAAGACGATCAGGTGCATAATAACCGCTAGCATCTAAATGATGATCAATATAAATTTTTAAAGCGTTAATCTCTTTTATAATCTCATAATAATATAAATTGTCAAAGGCCTTTAATTTATTGATAATCAAATCATTTTTATCAATAGCAATATTCGCATTACAACGCCCTGTTTCAGAACTTCGATAAAAGGCTTTTTCTTCATCTCTATTAATTAAAATACTGTATTTTTTTTGACTCTTTTCATCTACTTTTAATTTTAGCCATTCTGCAATAATGCAAGCACCCGTTTCCTTATCTTTTACCCATCGGAATTGATAACCATAGATGATTCGGAATGGCTGATCGTTCATTGTTGTTATCATTTCAAATTCTATCCAGTAATCCTGAAATGCCGTTGCTTTATTTAAAGGAATTCCTCCAGACCATCTCATCATTTTTTTCTTAGTGTCTTCGTTATTTTTAATAAAATCAACCCCAAAATCGATTGCCTTCAGTAAATTTGATTTTCCATAACTATTTAAAGAAATCAAAGCAGCGATACCATCAAATACTATATCTGAATGTTTAATATTTTTAAATCCATCAACCGAAACTCGACATAATTTCATTTTCGCTTGCCCCTCTTCCACTTGTGGGAAAAAATCTATCAGCCACATTATACCACACCTCTTTTTATATGTGCAATTATTTATTCCATATATATCATATTATTAACTAATTATTCTGGTTTTAGTCATTATAACGTTATTTTTTTTTGCATATCATAACTAAACATCAATAATCTATTATGGATAAGCATAAAAAAATACCCGGTACTTTAAAGTCAGTACTAGGTATCCATGGTAAAAATGAGTCTTTATCTAAAGATTAAAACTAGATCGAGAATAGCTTATTCATTCGATAATAATACTATATCACGTTTTTAGGCTATATTGGTGCCAAAAAAGTTCCTGATGTCACCTCTTTGAAGTGCGCTTTCATCCATAAAAAGTGCCTAGGCGTAATAAGAACCTAAAAAGATTTCAGATACTCCGTCAATAAAATGAAGGTATTTTGGATTCCCTCATAATGGGCCCTTTCATAGCCGTGGGAAGAGGCAATGCCCGGCCCGATCAAACCATGTTTCAAATCATGGCCTGCAAACAGCGCCGCATCCGCATCCGAACCATAATAGGGGTAGACATCGACTGCATAATTTAATTTTTGCCGCCTGGCCAAATCGATGAGTTTGTTGGTGACATCATAATCATACGGCCCTCTGGAATCTTTGGCACAGATGGACACCTTATACTCATCCGTTTCCAGGTCATCGCCTACCGCCCCCATATCCACCGAAATCATCTCTGTCACATCGTCCGGTATCCCGGCAGCGGCCCCGTGGCCGACTTCTTCATAGGTGGTAAACATCAAATAGGTTTTCCGGTTTAAAGGGATGTTCTGCTCCTTGATGTACTTCGCCAAAGCGATCAAAATACCGGAACTGGCCTTGTCATCCAGATGCCGGCTCTTAATGAAGCCGCTCTTCGTATAAACGGTCCGCGAATCAAAAGACACAAAATCCCCGGCGTTAATTTCCAGCCCCTTGACATCCTCTTTGGATTGGACTTTTTCATCGATCACCAGTTCAACGTTGGTGTCATCCCGCTTCAGTTCCGCGATGGTTTTGACGGAGTTCACATGGACGGAAGATTTTTCAATCTGGATGGTCCCGGAATACTTTTTGCCGCCGCGGGTGTGGACGGTGCAATTTTCCGTTTCAATATAATTCTCGGGATAAGAACCGATCGGCGAAAGTCTGAGCCTGCCGTTAGGCTTGATTCCCCGGACCATCGCTCCCAGCGTGTCAATATGCGCCGCCAAGAGCAGGCCGTTTCCTTCCCCGCCCAGGTCAACCAAAACCGCTCTTTTCCGGGTCAGTTGCGGACGGTATCCCAAACGGGTCAACTCATCCAGCAGGTATTGTTCCGCCTTCCGGGTAAAGCCGGACGGACTGGGGATGTTGCAAAGCTTGATAATTTGTTCCACTGCGTAGTCGACATAGTTTTTCATAAGCATTCACCTGATTCAACTCAAAATTTTTTGATATCTTCTTTGGAAGATCGATTGAGTTTCCTTGAAAATTCCGACATAATCTTTTCTTTTGCAACAAGCATCGCTATTACCTTTATAGGTCTTTCATACTATATTCGTCAATACGTCTTACAACGCTATGAGTATAAACAGAGAAGTATTTAGGCCAAAAGCGGTATGCTGTCGGATTGATACTTTCAAAATCAACACCGAAGCCTTTAAACCCTTCGCTTTTTAATGTACAAATTGCAAAATTCAATAAGTTTAAATAAACTCCCCGTCCTCTACCTTATTAATTCACCGACATTATCATATTTTTTAAATCAATCACCGAATGAGCCTTTTGAAGTAAATCCAGACCTAAAAGCCCGTTAATCTTCCCTTTTGGATCAATGACTCCAAAATCTACTTTGACCTGTCTTAGTAAAACGGTATCAATACTTATTTCATCAATTTTCTTTGTAAAAAAATTATGAATGCTTCCCCCAACACCATAGTAGGAATTAATATTATCATCTAATTCCGCGATAATTTTGATATCTTCTACTGCATCAGGGGAAATAATCGTTTCCGATGCACCTGTATCGACTACTATATTTTCAATGATTTTCTCTTTCCCTTTATATGCAATCTTTAGCGATACGAAAAACAATCCGTTGCGATATTCTAAATCCATTACACCGCACCTCTAAATCCGAAAATATCTTTAATTTCGACTTCAATTTTTTCTTTTCCAGTATGATAGACTAAAATTTGATCCCTAGACCTTACCAATTCGCGGGTTGCTTCTGTATCATCATCAAAAGTTTTAATCACTGCCATATCATCTATATGTCGAATGTTTTCTTCCACATGGGATTCTAAAATTTGAATTTTTACAAATTGATTCGGAAAACTCTTTCTTACTTCTTCCCAAGTCATTGTACCCACCGCCTCTATATTCTCAGCTCAAATTATACCATATTCCATCTATGATACCCTAATTTTTACCAATTGCTTAATGCTTTTTGTTCCCTAAGGTATTTTAGATTCATTACAATTTTTCGAGGGATGTTGCAAGCTTGATAATTTGTCCCACTGCGTAATCGACATAGTTTTTCATGCCCGGTCACCTCAAAACAATTTAGGTTAACTGACTTCCTTGCAATGAGTAATCCATTGGTGTGTATCGAATACCATCTTTTGTCTGTTCCGTATCTCTATCCATAAACCCAATATGATGATAAAACGGTAAACCGTATGGAGAAGAATTTAAAGTAATTTGTTTCACATTAGGATTTTCGTTAGAAACATCGATCAATAATTTATTGAATATTGCAGTTGCAATCCCTCTGCGATGATATTCAGCCAGAGTAAACGCCAAGCAAATATGGCTCTCTCCCCGCATGCCAATCATGCTAACCAGTTTTGAAGAGTCAAAAGCACCCCAAATTCTGTTTTTCCCGGACAGGCAATCGTTTCTAAACGCTATGTTTTCCATGATGTCACGTTTGAATGTTTCTACTCCCTCCGGAGAATAATCCGGAGCTTCAAATTCCAAAAAAGTTTTCCATGCCAGCGAAAGCGCCGTATCAAGTTCAGCGTTGTTTAATCGTCTTACCATCCATTCCATATTCCCACCCCGTAAAATGAAAACTTTTCTTCTCACTTCAAAGACTAGCCGATTTTACTTTATTTAAATACTCTGTCATATTAACATCGTCAGTCAAGTTATAGAAACGGATTTTTCCGCAACAAACGGCGCAAGGGTTCTGAACAATTGACAAGCTATAAAAATAGCCTCCCAAAAGTTATCATAATCGCTATCGGAATAGCTCCTGGCATACATTTCATAGAGCTCTTGCGGCAAATACTTCTTATAATACTTGCCGCTCTTGCCAACCGCTACGGAAAAGTTAGTATGAATCCCGATATACCAGTCAACCATCTTGTTCAGCATATCGCGGACAATTCCATGATACATTCCCATCGCAAAGGGGAGTTGATCTCTGGCAATCCCTTTGGCCACATTATTTAAGCACCACAAAAATTCATTACAGCAGCCTCTGTATTGCGCCTCGGTAGGCTTTTTTACCCGATAATCTCCATCATTAGCCGCCGGGATCTGCGGTAAGCAGTTATCTTTATCGAAAAGCGGGACCGTTAAGCTATCCTTGGGATAATCCTCCAACATCGCTTCCTTGATTTGAATGTGGAGATCGATGCGGTTGCCGTCTTTCAACAGCATCAGCCATGTATAAGAACGCTCAAAGTCCGCCTTTAACCCCCAACCGAAATCGTTGTTATCCGGCTCCTGGACCATTGCTGCTTCCCCAAAGACTGCAATCCAGTCCTTCTGGTTCAAAATGGATTGCGTTTCCCTTACCACATATACAATGTCGTAATCCTGGTAGATATCCTTTGGAACCTTTGGATTGGCCCGGGAACCATTCATGTATACGGCCCGGATTCGATCATCCCCTTGGGCAACGTTAAGGATTAAATCAAACATTTCCACTTCGCTGCGGAAAATATCACTCCAAAATTACCGTTTTCTTGCCCTTTCATACACGGCCATCATCGGATAAATCTTTTCAATATCGATGCCGATCTTGGGGACATAGCCGTTAAACCCTTTTTGGATCTTATAAAGCCCGAAACAATCGATTCCTTTCCCCGGACATCGCTTTTCCCCTGCAGTCTCACAATCAAAACAATTTAAGTTGCAGTTATTACTATCATATACTACCACGGTATCAAGCTCAATCGAACTTTCCCAACTGGATAAAGTACTCAGCAAAACATATGGTAAATTCATTTCCGCCACCCGCTGAATGCTTTTGGCTGTTATTTCCACCAAGCGGGTTTAAAACCGCTTTTGATGGCATTCCGCAACGACTGGATATTGGACCAGGCGGCGCAATAAAAGGGAACCTTTCCTCCGGCAAGGATTTCGACAGCCAGTTGACTGGTTAATGCGGATACGATTCCTTTCGACAAACTAAAATTGATTAAACTCTCGTTCGATATTTTCGATGACTTCTGAATAATGCCTAATTCCTTTCATCAATCCAGTAGAAAGCGCTTCTGAAACAATCGGATACTCATCAATAAATTGAAGGTTTTCAATTTGTTGAATTCCATAGCCGTTTAATATCTCGACTAACGAATCTTTCTTCGTAGTCCATATTTTCATGTACTTAAAACTGGAAATAAAAACTTCATTCAAGGTATTTTCATCATAATGGGCAATACCAAATTCCAAATAACCATCATTGGTCAGTTCAAACTTAAACTTTTCAAAAACCTCTATTACTTTTTCTAACTTTGTAAATCCGCTTAATTTTGGTTCTTCGTCCTTAAGTCCTATGATTCCATAGGCTTCATTTTTAATGATTTGCTTTGCGATACCACAAAAAACTTCCCAAATTTTATCAACATCAACATTTACCTCTGCATAATGGGAAAATTTCTTTTTAGAAACTCCGTTTAGTACAAAGCCTTCAACTATATTTGCTAAATCTCTCTTTTTCTTGATTTCATTTGGATCATATCCTTTTGGATATTCATCATTGCGTGGTATCCTAACTCCTAATGCTAATTTATAAATAGGCATTTTCTCTATAGACCCCCTGGCCTCATGGATGCAGACGTGCATTGTTTCTCACGTATTACCGGCATTCTATTTATATGCAATATAATAAGCATCTCAAAAAACATCATGCCTATACGAAATATATTGAAGTTCCCGTCAACATGATAGAGCCAATAAAATTTCCCGATTACAATTCTTAAATTTGCATAATAGTATTCCATTTGTATCCAATAATTCCTTCGTTGTGCAATTCTAGCAACTTCCTGAAAACCAATTAAAAAACGCCCGGTCACTAACCGAAGCGTTTGTGAATGGTCTTGCATAGAGCAAAAATCTTCCGGGCTCCGGCAGGACTCCGAAGGAGTCCTGTTTTACTTTTTACCCATCTCCCTACTCCACAGGGGAGAATATAAATAAACCGGCATCGAAGTCTTCCATGTTATTTGTCCAACCTTACCGATTCCTCTTTTATCAGCTTAATAATTTTTTCCGTACTCTCAATTGCCTTTGTAACATCGGTTTCCTCAATTTCCAAATGAAAGGGATATCGCATTGGGACTCCATAGTCAGTCAACTCGATACAGTCATTTTCAATTTCTTGACATTTAGCGCTGTACATTAAACAGTTTTTATTCAAAATTACCAGATCATGCGTTTTTATAATTTGACCCCCGTTTAAAGCAATAAACCCCTTCAAATACTTTTCCGCACATTGCTCGCAATGATAGCAGATGATTTCAAGGGGTGCAGGTCGCATATTCATCAGTAAAAATTTCGCCGAATTAAAATCCAGTTCAGCCATTTTGAACCACTCATTGGCTATGTCCAGATTTTTCATAGAGTTTAATCCCTTCATTTTTGATTTGGAACTCAAAAGTAGTATTCAAACTGGCCCGAGTATAAAATTCATTCTCATTATAAATAACGATATCGACTGCCCTTTTAACAACCGGTGAAATAACCTTTCTGGCCTGTCTGAGCAGATCAATTTTTCTTCCATCTTGGTTCGTGATGAT
>DNPQ01000032.1:0-1269 GCA_003501335.1 Bacillota bacterium | reverse complement strand
CCGGAAAGTTTTGAATAATCCGGCTTACAATATTGTTAATCTCTATGTTATTCAATTCTTGGACCATCTTGATCATTCCTCAAGTTTATTTACTTTCATTATATAGCATCTATAGTATTCTTCCCAATCAGAAAATTAAATAAGCCAAAAACCTTCTTGGGAAATACACCATCAACCCGGAATTTGTCAGGGCTTCATAGTTTGCGGCAGCCTTTCCCGAATTTGCGGGTTGATTTCAACTTTGATTGCATTCATAGCGACCTCTTTCTTGGTTGATGCATGACGATTTCCAATATCTCCGGATTGGTCATGATCAAACCCCTGTTATTTCCATATGGGCCAATGACATAATTTTCAAGTTGTCCGATATCATCATCCCCAACCGTTTTCTCCAGGGATAATTATTTTTATGCCTGTGGAACATGGGCATATTATGAAGTATTTTGATCGGAGTCTCCCATTTTTCCAGGTCCTCCAGATGATCGATTCCCCAGACCAGATTAGCCTTTTCGCTCATGCCGCCGCTTTCAATGACCTTCTTGTTGGGGATCTTTACCCCGGTTTTGGAGCTATAATCCAGCAAAACTTGGACTTTGCCAAATTCCCGGGCCAACGCGGCAAAAAGTTTTTGAACGTCCTTTTCCTCGAAATAATAAATCACACCGGCTATTAGCAGCAGTACATGCTGTTTATCCTTTATTTTCGAATACCATCCCGCATCCATAACCGACGCTGCGATAAACTCCCTTCTTGCCGTTTCCCGGATGTATCTTTTCCGCAAATCCATCACATCCGGCAAATCGAGATCATACCAATGAACTTTTCCGTTATCGACCCTGTCGAAAGTAGTATCCAAGCCGCAACCGATATTAACCACGGTGCCTTCGGGGTATTGATCGAGAAAACATTTTATTTCCTGATCAAAATAAATACTTCGGGCCACCCAGGACAAACAGCTTAAGGGGTTTACGTTTTTGGCCATCTGTGAAAAATCATAATCAAGATCCCGGATGATGGAAACGGCCACCTTATCAACCAATAGGGGATGGTTCTTTTGCGTCTCCAACGCCCGCCCCCATAATGGAAGAAGTAATGTTTCCTGAACAGCTCCTAAATTAATTTCCCGGTTCTCGCTCATGGAAACCTCCTGAGATGATGACATTGGAATGAAAAGACCTTTACTTTCAATTCTTATCCTGTATGTATTGATTGATCGCCCTCATAGACTCTTTGTAAACCGCAATCATCTTTTCTCTCTGTTTCAATCCC
>DNPQ01000165.1 GCA_003501335.1 Bacillota bacterium | reverse complement strand
GAATATGTTCAGGAATTATTTCTACGGACCATTCCCGGTCTGGAAAAGTTAGAAATCGTCCGCCCTGGTTATGCTATCGAATATGATGCTCTTCCGGGCTCACAACTAAAACCTTCTCTGGAACTTAAAGAAATCCCCGGATTATTCGCCGCCGGTCAACTGAATGGGAGTTCCGGTTATGAAGAGGCTGCCGCTCAGGGATTAATGGCCGGTATTAACGCCGCTCTCAAAATTAAGGGCAAAGAGCCGCTGATTTTAAAGCGTTCGGAAGCCTATATCGGTGTATTAATCGATGACCTGGTGACCAAAGAAAATCTGGAGCCTTATCGGGTTTTAACCTCCCGGGCTGAATATCGTCTCACCCTACGTTCGGATAATGCCGATGAACGGTTGACCCCGTATGGAATTCAAATTGGTTTGATTAATGCTGCCGAAGAAAGTATTTTTCATCAGAAAATGAATCGGATTCAAAATTTATTGAGTACGTTTCAGAATCAATATTTTAATCCAGACTCTGAAATTCGTCAGCTGTTTGATGAAACGCAGTTAAGTGTCCCGAAGAATCGCTTCAGTATTGCTGAGATTCTTAAGCGTCCGGAAGTGCCCGCTGATTTTGTAATCAAATTGCTTCCTGATTTAGTAATGAATGAAATGGATCTGAATGAAGTGGCAGTGAGATTCAAATATCAGGGTTATCTCGCCAAAGAAAATATTCAAGTTCAAAAAATGCTTGATTTGGAAAATAAAAAAATCCCGGCTACCATCGATTATGATCAAGTCGGCAATCTAGCCCGGGAAGCCCGGGAGAAATTTAAACAATACCAACCAGTGACTTTAGGCCAAGCTTCCCGGATTAGCGGCATCAATCCGGCTGATTTAACGGCCCTACTCTTTTACCTGGAAAATTATACGAGGAACTTAAAATGAATGAAAGTCAACAATTATTAGTTTCTGAGCTTGAAAAAATATCGATTCATCTTTCAGATGAAATCTTCAATCAACTGTTTCAATTCATTGACTTTTTGTTGGAAGTCAATCAAAACCTAAATTTGACGGCGATTACCGATTTTAAGGAAGTTCTCTTCAAGCATATTTATGATTCCCTTATCATTTTAAACTGTTCAGAATTTAGGCTTGCCCGACGGATCATCGATATTGGCAGTGGTGCCGGAATTCCCGGGATTCCGCTGGCAATAAGTTCACCGGAAAAGCAATTTGTATCCCTGGATTCGGTTCAAAAAAAAGTTAAATTTCAGGAGCAATTTTGTGAGCGGTTTGGTATCCATAATATCAATCCCGTTTGGGGAAGGGCTGAAGATTTTATTACAATTTCCAAGGAACGTGAAAGTTTTGATTTGGCCATTGCTAGAGCTGTGGCTCCGCTTAATATATTGTCGGAATTAACTTTGCCGTTTGTGTCGTTGAAGGGTTACGCTTTACTATATAAGGGTAAGGACTATCAGAGCGAACTTCAAGATGCTCAAAAGGCCATCAAGACATTGGGGGGTAGTGTCATTCATACCGTCCCGACAGAGTTGCCTTTAAACTATGGATTTCGTTCGCTGGTGATCATTCAAAAAATTCAATCTTCGCCGCCGGGGTATCCACGGAAAGCCGGGATTCCTCAAAGAAAACCATTATAAAAATAAAATTTCTGAAATTTACTAATAGAAAGTTTTGCAACAAAGAAGGAAGTTACAACCTTATCTCGAAAGAAAAAAGAAACCGAAGGGATAGGGAGTGAATTTTATGAAACGATCAAGGAAAAATTCAACAGAAGTTTTGACAAAACGTGCGCAAGAATTATTTAGTGTTGAAATGGAGGCCCTTCGGAACAATGAAATTATTTTACAGGCTAAAAGGAGCCAACGGGAGGAGGAGTCAATAATGGGGAAAGTCGTCGCAATCGCCAATCAAAAAGGCGGTGTCGGTAAAACCACAACCGCTGTTAACTTGGGTGCATGTTTGGCTCAAAAAGGAAAGCGGGTTTTAATCATCGATCATGATCCTCAAGGGAATTCCACCAGTGGGATTGGTTTAAAGAAGAGCGAAATAAAAAGTTGTATTTATGATGTTTTAATTAATGAAACTCCATTGGATCAAGTCGTTTTACAAACCCAAGTGGAAAACTTAAAAATTGCCCCGGCTACGATTCGGTTAGCGGGTGCTGAGGCTGAATTGGTCGGGATGATGGCCCGGGATCAAAGATTAAAAAGAGCGATTGAACCGGTTAAAGAGCAGTACGACTATGTTCTCATTGACTGCCCCCCTTCCCTTGGCAATTTAACGATAAACGCCTTGGCAGCAGCAGATTCGATAATTGTGCCGATTCAATGTGAATATTACGCTTTGGAAGGTCTCAGCCAATTAATGAAGACCGTCCAATTGGTACAGAAATATTCAAACCCCAACCTTGAGATTGAAGGAGTTGTTTTAACAATGTATGATAATCGCACCAATCTTTCATCCCAGGTTACCGAAGAAGTGCGGCGTTATTTTAACGAAAAGGTTTATAAATCAGTGATACCCCGCAACATTCGATTAAGTGAAGCACCGAGTTTTGGTCTTCCGATTACCCTTTATGACGAAAAATCAAAAGGAGCCGAGGCCTATATTGATTTAGCCAAGGAAGTGATTGCCAATGAATAAAAATCGGGGTTTAGGCAAAGGTTTAGGCGCCCTAATTCCGGAATTGGCTGAGGAAAATCAAAATACCGATGCCCAGTTAGAAATCGATATTGATGACATTCAAACAAATCCCTATCAACCGCGTAAAGAATTTATTGATGATAAGCTTAACGAGCTCGCGGAATCCATTCGGATTCACGGAATTATTCAACCGTTATTAGTTCGGGAAATTGGTGATAAATTTCAATTAATTGCCGGTGAACGCCGTTTAAGGGCTGCTAAATTGGTTGGATTGACCCGGGTTCCGGTCGTCGTCAAAGAAATGACCGATCAGGCTATGATGGAGGTCGCTCTGGTTGAAAATTTGCAGCGGGAAGACCTCAATCCAATTGAAGAAGCCGACGCTTATCAGCGGCTCATTGATGAATTTCAATTAACCCAAGATGAGATCGCTAAAAAAGTCGGGAAAAGCCGGCCCGCAATTGCCAATACCTTACGGCTTTTAAATCTTCCCTTGGAGATTCGCAGTGATTTAGCAAAAGGCACTTTAACAATGGGCCATGCCCGTGCTCTTTTGAGTTTAAAAACTGTTGATGAGCAAAAAAGAGTTTGGAGTCAGATTCAAATTCAAGAGATGTCCGTTCGCGAGGCAGAAGATTTTATCCGGCAGCTAAATTCTCCCCCACCTGTTTCACGTGAAACAAAAAAGGCCCCGGTTAAACCGACATTACGGAAAGATCCGAATGTAACGGAAATTGAAGATGAATTGCAGCAACTTTTTGGCACCAAGGTCATTATTCGTTCATCGGGAACGGGTGGAAAAATTGAAATTGATTATTATGACGGTGAAGACTTTGAAAGAATTTGTGAAAAATTAATACGTTAAATTTAGGGGCTGCTCTAAAAGTAGTTGAAATAATAAAGATATACGATATATAGAGATGTTTGCTGATTTTAGGATATTATATATTGTATATTTTTTTGATTTTAAACGACTTTTTGACAGTTTTTTTTACTTATGTTTCACGTGGAACGATATAAAAGTGATAACCTAATCATATTGGGGATCAAATTAGTTTCAAGAAATAGTTTATGCAATGGAGAAGCTACAAAGTTTGGAGACCGTTTCTTTCCTTGTTTCAAAAGATATTGTTTTATAGATCACCGGCCAATCCGGCAGGCTAAGACAACAGAAAGGAACTGGAACTAAAATATTTTCTAGATTAGGATGATAACACCGATGGATAAAGAAATCATATTAAACTGGCTTGAAGAAATCGCCCAAGGGAAGGCACAGCCAGAAGAAGTTTTAAAAAAATTAAACGATTTTCCCTATCAAAATCTAGGGTTCGCCAATATCGACACCCATCGCAATTTAAGAAATGGTAATTCGGAAGTGATTTATTGTCCGGGGAAGACGATAGAACAAATTGTCGCTATTTTTAAAGCCTTAGCTGCTCAGTCCCTTAATGTGATGGCGTCCCGGGCTACCTCCGATGTTTTTGAGGAAATTAAAGCACAGGTTCCGGAGGCAGAATACTTTGAGAAGGCCAAAATTGTCGCCTTGTGGCGAAATAAAAAGACTAGTAGTGGAATCATTGGTGTTTTATCGGCAGGTACGGCCGATTTGGCTGTTGCCGAGGAAGCTTGTATCACTGCAGAGATTTTAGGAAGTCAAGTTCGAAGAATATATGATGTGG
>DNPQ01000019.1:7972-9342 GCA_003501335.1 Bacillota bacterium | reverse complement strand
TTTAATTTCATTTGGAAAATACCAAATAAAAATAGTAACGGTTAGGCTATTGGATAAAGCTGCTGGTCAAGAATAAAAACAAATATTCTTTCTCCGGTCGTGGTGCTAATATCAGTATGTAAACTAACGACTGATCGTTCTGTCATGTTGTGTATAATTTCCTCCAGCATTACTCTGGATTTTTCAATTAATTGAATACGTACCTGTTTAACCAGCATTTTCCCCTCATGATTGCTGGCCAGATGTTGTTCGGCCGGGGAAAGAATGCCTTTCAGACGAACCAGGATTAGATCTCCCAAAATAAAGGTCTTGACTTCTTCCGGCCCACGGCCGAGAAATTCTTTTTCAAACTGGACCATGGCTTTGCTGATACTATCTTCGAGTTGACCTTTTGAAACCATCATAAAAACCTCCTTGGTTGACAAACATGGAACGAGGCTGGAGAAACCTGCAATCGAGACTGATTAATATTGTATCATAATTTAAGAATTTAGCTTTAATTATATAAAATTGTTCTTTGTATACATTTTTCTTTCCCTTGCCACTCAAGAAAATTCATGGTATGATCCAAAAGCATCGAAATGTACTAATCTGAATGATTCAGAGGAGTTCTTTTTGATTCAAAAAAATAGAACTATTCGTTATCAATTAATCCAGAGATAAGAGATAATGGAAGAATTGATAAAAAGTAGGTCAACCCTTAGAGAAAACGGCATTATGCCGCCGGATAACTCTATAGGGTTGGCCTTTTTTTGTTTCTTTTTTGCTTTACGATGCTTTTTCGATTTAAATTTAATTCTCAACGAAAGGAAGTTACTATGGATCGTCTGATGCCCGTCAATAAAATCGAAGATATACCCGAAAAGTATGCAAATACACCCGTCAAATTATTATTAGAATATCAAAATTTTAATCGGAAAAACGATAACTACCAGAAGGCTCAATTATTAATCGCTATGTGCATGGATCATCGCAAATATCTCAGGATTCCTCCAAATTTTGCCTATATGATTCGTACCGGCGGTGGCAATTTACGGTTTTGTGATTTTTTTATCTCTTATGCGATTTCCATTGGCAAAATCTCCGCCATCGTATTAATCGCTCATAATGATTGCGGGATGGCCAATTTATTCTCAGTTCAAGAGCAGTTCGTAGAAGGACTCGTTCAAAATGCCGGATGGGATCATCAACAAGCGACTGAACATTTTCTCAATGATGCTCCGTTATTTGAAATTGGTAATGAAATCGATTTTGTCCTCAGTGAGACCGCCCGTTTGAGAATAAAATACCCTAAAGTACCCATCATACCGCTTTTTTACCGGTTAGAAGATCATTTATTGTATGGAATTCAAGAAGATTAAAGTTCAATT
>DNPQ01000019.1:3375-7675 GCA_003501335.1 Bacillota bacterium | reverse complement strand
CAAATAATTAAACCCAATCGGAAGGGATTGATTCGATAATAGCCAAATAGGACAATCGGAACTATTATAATACCTAAGGTAAAAATTCTAAACAGGGGGATATAATACTAAATTATCATGATCTGGATAGAAATATTTTCCCACAGTCCGGTTATATTTTTCCCAATCATATTTCTTTTGAGCATTGTCCATGTATTTATCCCCATTCTTCCGGTTGAAAGCAGTCTTGCCCTCTTTACAGGCTATTTGGCAGGCACTCACCGTAACGGCATCTTTTTGATTTGGGTGGCGATTACGACCGGCACTTCCTTGGGCGGTATCCTCATTTATTATCTAACGAAGCGGAAAGGGGATCGATTACTGCGTTGGAGATTTATTAAGGACCAAGTCAATGTGGAAAATTTAAAAACCGCTCAAATTTGGTTTCAAAAATATGGCGCATGGATTATTTTCCCTGGAAAATGTGTTCCTGGAATGAGTTTAGTCGTTATTTTTTGTTGCGGTCTTTTTCAAGTCAAACGGGAGTCTGTTCTTCCGGCAATTGGTATTTCCAATGGTATCTATTATTGCGGCCTGGTCTTGATAAGTAAATACTTTGGCCGGAAATGGGAACAATTCGGTCCAACGATACGGTACTTGCCTTTGATTACTTTACTCATTTGCGTTTTGTCCTCTATAGCGATAATCTATACTTTACAACGCCGCTATCGCCAAAAGAAGCCCTGAAGGTTAGTTGCTCCCCGAGAGAATCTTTACTTCCTCCATGGAAAGCCATCAAACCGGATTTATCCAAAATATTCTCGTTATTGATTTATTTTCTTTTTGTTGATACTCATTGGGTAAGGGAGTGATTGTCCTCGTTTTCCTCCCAATTGTTGGCCGGGGGACAGGGGTTGCGCTTTATCCATTTTTATTTTTTGCCGCATTTGATTTTCGATTTGAGAACGGTTGGGAGACGGGCGGCTTTTATTTCCACTAAACCCGTTACAACCATTGAGTATGACAAGGGCCAACCCTATTATCAACCCCAGTTTAGGGTATTTCTTCATTTTTCCTCTTCGTTTTAATTTTGACTTGACTATGCCGAAGTCGGTTAATCATCCTCTGCTAAATCTCGTTTAGCCGCTGCTTTAATCAAATCGGATGCTTCTTCATTTAACTTGCCCCGTTCATCCACCAATGAATTTAAAACCATAGCTGCCTCCCCTTCACCGGGTTCATCCGCAAGCAAACTTAAATACATTCCACTTTTGCTTTCAACAGGGTCATCCAAAAAATTCATTTTTCGGTCTTTTTTCTCCTCACCCAACTCCCAATTCCTCCTGGCAAATTTTCTTATTATTTTCTGCAACGTATAGCAAAATTATGAATAAATTACTTTTTAGACAGCTTCTCAATTTTGGAAAGTAACAGTGTCAATGTATTCAAATCATCCTTACCCAAATATTGTTCTATACCATCTTGAGCTGCCAGCCAAAGGGAAACTGCCCCCTGTAAAGTCTTATTACCCTGATCCGTTAATACCAATTGTCTATTTCGGGAACCCTTTGCCGAAGCATCCATGATCAAGCCGCGCATTTCCAATGGTTTAAGATTTCTCACCAGCGTTGTTCGATCCAATCTGATAGTTAAAGCTAAATCGCTGACACTAACCGGCCCAAACTGCATTATATTTTTAAGTAGTGCGTATTGACTAATCTTCAAACCGCTTGGCTCCAGAAATTCATCATAAACTTCTGTAATGGCCTGAGAAGCCCGGCGTAAATTGATACAATTACAGGGGGATGGTTGTTTGCTATCGATCTTCCTATCCATTTCAGCACCTAATTTCATTCGTGTATCTACACTATTTTAAATCATAAACAACCTCTTCTTATTTGTCAATTCGTTTTTCTGACGTCAAGGGATCTAAAATTAGCAAATGAGCGCCGAGGCAGAGTAAAATCAATCATCCGGGAAATAATATGATTGAAATTAAAGGAGGTGGAATCATGGAAAATAAAAATTGGTTAAGTCCATTCAATAATGAATTTTGGGGAGACCGATTTTTAAATCAGTTAGTTCCCCGAAACTTCAATGATCTTTTGCGAGGGACAAATGCCGGGCCATCCGTTGATTTAAAAGAAACCGATAATGAAATCATCTTGAAGGCCGACATTCCGGGGGTTAATCAAGAAGATCTGGATATCACAGTTGATGAAAATGTGATTACTCTTAAAGGTGAAACCAAAATGGATGAGACCCGCGAAGAGAAGGGGTATCATTTGACAGAGCGCCGTTATGGAAGTTTCTACCGGACGATACCTCTACCCACTGAAGTTAAATCCCAACAGGCAACTGCCCGTTATAAAAACGGCGTCTTGGAATTGCGGGTCCCCAAAGTGGAAACCGTCAAAAGGCAGGGATTTAAACCGAAAATTGTATCCGAAGAAGGTTCATTACACTAAAAGAGTATTTTTTCGATAAACTTATTATTTTCGGAAGACCCATAGAGGGTCTTTTTTTCAATTTATTTTTAGAACTTACGATCATCCAATAACCCTCTTCTCTTTATTTAATACCCATTTATTCTTTAGGCATAAAACGGATTTTATCATAGGTTCATACAATGTACCAAAATAAAAAACCTCGAGGTGAAGAATATGTCGATGAATTATGGACCTGAAAATATTCAATATACAGTCCAAGCGGGGGATTCATTGGGGAATCTTGCCTATGAATTTAATACAACACCCGAAGCAATTTTAGCGACCAATCTCGGTACTACCCCAGGTAATTTAACTGTCGGCCAAGTGCTTTCCATCCCAACCGATTGGTCGGTCAATACAGAACAATTTAGGAGATTTGGATATGGGAGGCCATTTTTTAGAGGACCCTTTGGTTTTGGAGGGTTTAGGAGACCATTTTTTAGAGGACCGTGGGGATATGGTCCTTCTTGGGGCGGATATCCTTATTGGTGGTAATAGCAGCTGGTAATAAACGAAAAATTCCTTCTTTATCTCAAATTTTTATTTTATAAGGATTGAAATTAAAAGCTCATCAGGTTCCTGATCGAGCTTTTAATTTCAATGGGTAATATGAATGATTCTCAGAGTCATCTTCGAAATTTATACGACCATTCTGCTATTTTGTGGTTTCATCTCTTCCCCACCAACCATTTGAATATCATAATATAGTAAAAAACAACCAGTAAACTACTAATATATTTACTTTCACTGGAAAGACTATTTTGGAAATGCAAATAGTCGTCGGACCCGACGTAACGCGACAGGACAGCTAGGATAGGGCTGGCTGTACAAACGAAATCACACTTGTATTCCACATAAAAAAATTTAAGTTTGGATGGCTGATTTTGGCTTAGCCAAGGTAAAAAATCCAGACTAAAAGTATGTTTAGATAGGGGAAATTTAATGTTCATCGGATGGCAATTTGTCATTGCTGCATGCATAGGTATTTTGATTATTCTTATTTCGGCCTTATTACTCTGGCGGCCTGGTATCGACCTATGGACCGATGCGTTTATAAAGCGCTTAATGAAAGATCCCTATCCGGAGAATATCGGGGAAATGTATAATGTCTTCACCAAAGTTGGAGTTCAGAATGTTTTTGAAAGTGATCTGCGCTCCACAAGCGGCGAACCCCTCCAGCGCCCCTTCGGAAGCCCAAAACATCTGTCTTCTTGGGACAAATTGCTTTTCAATCCCGTATATTTCACCCGAAAACCCACCGTTGAATCAGTCGGCATCGACACAAAAGTCGTCATCGGACCACAAGCCAAAAGACCGCTTGAAGTTGATATCCCGATTATCATTGCCGGAATGAATTACGGAAGCGGACTCTCTTTAAATGCCAAAATTGCCCTGGCAAAAGGCGCCGATTTGGTAAAAACCGCAACCGGAACGGGAGCCGGCCCTTTTTTACCCGAAGAACGCAAGCATGTCAAAAGATTGATTATCCAGTATCATCGCGGTTCTTGGTCCAAAGAAGAAACTATTTTGCGGCAAGCTGACGCCGTTGAAATTAATCTCGGATATGGAGCTTATGGATCAGCGCCGGTGATATGGAAATATAAGGACTTAAGCCCGGAATTCCGCGACTATATGAAGCTTTCCTTAAACCAAGATCTAACGGAAGAAGCGATGCTGGCCAATGTCAAAAATGGGGCCGACTTAACCCGATTGGTACAAAATCTTCGTCAGGTAACCAACGGGGTCCCCATTGGAATTAAATTTGGAGCGACTCATCATTTGGAGCAGGAATTGGAAATATTTACTCAGGCCGGAATCGACTTCTTAAGTGT
>DNPQ01000019.1:0-2976 GCA_003501335.1 Bacillota bacterium | reverse complement strand
TGACGCCCGGACACTTTTTGAAGGCATTAGCCCTGGGTGCCAATGTCGTTGCCATTGGTACCATAGCTGTTCTTGCCATGACCCATGTTCAAGTGACAAAAGTTCTCCCCTGGGAACCATTAACTGATTTGGTTTTTGAAAATGGCAAGTCCAAAGATAAATTATCAATCGATGACGCTGCGATGAGTATAGCAAATTTTTTAAAAAGCTGTAATGCGGAAATCATGTTAGCCATACGCAGTATGGGATGGAATTCTTTAAAACAATTATCCTCAGCCGACCTTTGCTCCTTATCCCCTGAAATTGCTTCATTAACAGGCACCGACCTTTGCTTTTATCCTCCGAAAGAAAATAGCAATAAATGAGCGCCATCGTTTGGATTTGTATCGGAACCATCTTCGGAGCCGGCTTGGCTGCAACGAGTTTAATTTTTATTTCTATGTATAAATTTTGTCATAGCATTTCCGATTTTTTTAAAAAATCGGCTTTTATAGAAATAATGACTCTTTTCTATAAATTAACCTGGCGAAATTATTTTGAAAGCAATATCCGAGCGGATACCGGAAAGGCTTCCAAACGACCTTTTGGAACGAATATCCACTTTCTTAAATGGGAACAGATTCAATTAAATCCGATTTTTTTAACCCGTAAACCTCTTGCTTGCGATATTCCGGTCAAAACAGAAGTTGTAATTGGTCCCAAAGCTAAAAAACCATTAGTCCTCAAAGTGCCAATTTTAGTCGGGGCCATGGCCTATGGCAATGCCATCAGTTTTAAGGCAAAAATGGCTCTGGCCAAAGCTTCGGTTTTAACAGGAACTGCTGATAATACAGGCGGTGGCCCACTTGTAGAAGAAGCAAGAGCTTTGGCTGACAGATATATCATTCAGTTTAGCAAAGGATTTTGGTCGAAATCGGATGAGATATTAAAACAAGCCGATATGATTGAAATATCTTTAGGCCATGGCGCTTATGATTCAGCGCCGGTCAGAATTTCCGGCCAAAAAGTAACCGACGGATTTGCCAAGCGCCTAGGAACTATTCCCGGTCTCGATGTTGTTCTAGAGTCCCGGTTGCCGGGAGTCGAGAATATTACGGATTGGAGAAATTTAATTTTAAGACTCAAAGAAGTTACCGGAGGAGTACCCATTGCGGCTAAATTCGGCGGAACTCATTACATCGAACAGGAGTTAGACTTCATGACTCAGGGCGGAATCGATGTTATCGTTTTGGATGGAGCTGAAGCAGGGACCCATGCTTGTCCATCCATCTTACAAGATGATGTTGGATTGCCCACTCTTCCGACCCTATGCCGCGCCGTCAATTACTTAAAAAGTCGAAACTTAACAAAGAGAATTTCATTATTAGTCGGAGGTGGTTTATTCACTCCCGGTGACTTTTTGAAATGTCTGGCTCTCGGGGCCGATGCGGTTTATTTTGGTACAATTACCGCTTTGGTAATGTCTCATACCCAAGTTACTAAAGCGACTCCTTGGGAACCGCCTACCGGAATTATCTACTTTGGAGCGAAAGAGGAACAAAAATACAATCCCGATTTAGGGGCAAAACATATTTATAATTTTTTTGAAAGTTGTATCCAAGAGATGCAACAGGTAGCCCGGGCCTTAGGAAAACCGGACTTGCGGGATATCAACAAAAGTGACTTAGTATCCTTAGATCCGGAATATGCAAGGATGGCAGGAGTACAGTATCTGAGCAGATAAACTTGAAGGTATATCTTAACGAAAATTGAGTCAAAATAAAATCAAAAATAAGTTCCTAAAGTTGGAGGGATGCAGAATGAATCATTGTGAAGATGCTTGTAATTCAATACAGGTCGAATACCCTGGTTGCTGTACTTCGTGCCATGAAGATGCCGATAAATTCGGGTTGGGTTTGACAACGGTTAATTTAAAGGGTCAATCCTATCATGTATGTTGCGATGTGGCCAATGCTATCGAAAAGCATGAAAAAATGAGTAAAAGATGATAACCGTATTGTTTCTATCCCAGGAGGGACTGCCTTTTTAGACAGTCTCTTTTTTTGCCCAAAAATTTCAAAGAAAAAAAAGCCATTTATACAGGAGGAACCAAACCCAATAAAACGAAAGGTATAAATTTATTACAAACGGTTTATACTAAAATTTGTTATTGATATTTAAAAATGGTTAATTTAGGAATTCTATGAAAAAACGAACTGGCTTTCAAATCTTCATCATCTTTTTAATCGGCTTAATGCTGTTATTATCTTGCCATCCCCTTCTCCATCATCCTCTGTTGGATGATGCCGATGATCAATGTCTTTTATGCCATATTCTTTATACTGGCTTTACCTGCAGCTTTTCATTTGAATTGATTCTACTCCTTATTTTTATTGAAATTGTCGTCTTACTCCTAAAAAATACTGTTCAATGCCATCCCCAAACCGGTTATTATAACCGAGCGCCGCCGATTGCTTTCCTCTTCTATTAGATTGATTTTTCAATTTAGAAAATGAAAGTTTTCAACCCAACAGGCAAAAAACCTTTTTAAGGAGTTTTTATGCCTTTTTGGAATACTTTAAATAGAAAAGGGCAGGCCTTATTATGAAAAATCTAAAAAAGCTTTACTTGACCATTGTCTTCATTGGTTATATTGCCTTACTCTCTTTCCTATTGATAACCGGGAATATCAGGAATTATATCAACCCGATGTTATCATTTCTGACCGTCTTGACTCTATTCATCTTAATGGCGATGTTAATCAATAATCTGCGAAAAACCAATGTCAAACACTTGGAACATTCTCATGATGGTCATTGCCATCATGAGCAGTTTGAAAAAACCAGTCTACTACTGCTCTTGCCACTTTTATTACCGATTGTTGTGCCGCCGCAAGCCTTAAGTTATCAAGCCAGTGTTCCTAATTTACTTGACAAACTGCCCCAATTAGTGACCATCTTCTTAAGCATTATCATCCAGGCTTTACCCTTCGTCTTA
>DNPQ01000484.1 GCA_003501335.1 Bacillota bacterium | reverse complement strand
ATATTCTCAGCCACCGACAAATACGGGATCAGATTTAACTCCTGATGAATAATGGCTATACCATGCCTTTGAGCATCTTTAGGCCCAAAAAACTCTGTTTCTACACCATTCAAAGTAATCGTTCCTGAATCTTTGGTATAGATGCCACCCAATATTTTCATCAGCGTAGATTTACCCGCTCCGTTCTCTCCAACTAGAGCGTGGGCAACGCCTTTGTATAACTCAAGATGGACACCTTCCAAAGCCTTGACTCCGGGGAAATTTTTGGAAATCCCCTCCATCTTTAAAATAGGAGTAATCATCGAAGTTCTTCCTCCCTAAAAAGTTACTCCGGACTTTAAAATGATATTGGCAAAGGGAGTACACTCTCCCGTCCGGATGCATGCTTTTACATTTTTAGTCATATTTTTTAATTCTTCATGGGTTACAAAAGTAACTTTGATATTATGTAAAACCTCTTTAAGAGCTTGATAGATTTGCGGACTTGTTTCAACCACTTCCGTGGCGAGAATCGCTTCTTCAACTTGTAATTCTGTCAGCACAACTTTGAGAGTTTCAATCATCCCCGGAACATTTTGAGTCAAAGCCAGATCGATTCTTTTGACTCCATCGGGAATCGGCAAACCGCAATCCCCTATCGCCAACATATCGGTATGACCCATCTTAGCAACCACCGCCGAAATTTCACTATTGAGTAAAATGCCCTTTTTCATGGTACCCTCCATCTTTTAGTTTATCGAAAGTCTTCCACTAGCGAGTTGTTTCTCGGAGAATCAATTCCGGTTTTAGATAGAGTTTATTTTGTTTGATCTCTTTTCCTTCGATTAAGTCAATTAGCATTTCCGCCCCCAAGGCCCCCATATCATAGGTGGGTTGAGCCACAGTTGAAAGCGCCGGCTCAATCAGCGCCGAGAGATCAATATTATCGAAACCAATGACTTCCACGCTGTCGGGAACTTTAATATGCTGCTTTTTTAAGGCTTTCAAAGCCCCGATCGCTATCATGTCATTGCCGGCAAACACCGCTGTAAAGGGTATATCTTTCGTCAATAACTCTTCGATAAATTCCCTGCCTGTTTCGAGACGATACTCCCCCTCCCGCACTAATAAATAATCGATGGGAACTCCCTGGTCATAATGCGCCTTTTGAAACCCCAGAAAACGGTGCCAAGCTGTTGTTACCAAAAAAGGGCCGGAGATAAAAGCAATCCTTTCATGCCCATTTTTTAATAAATAGCTTGTCGCCTGGTAAGCTCCTTCTTCATTATCTAAAAAAACACCCGTCTCCTGTTCCCTGCCTTCGATATAGCGATCCAATAAGATGAACGGGATATTTCTATCCTTCAACAGCTGATACTGGATGTTTGACTTGGATACGCTGGAAGTAAGGATTACACCATCGACGCTTTTTTTAACAAAAGCATTGATGTAAATTTTTTCTTTTTCCACACTGTTATCCGAATTACAAAGGAACAAATTATAACCGCGTTTTAAGGCGGAATCCTCTGCGCCACGCGCTAATTGCGGAAAAAACGGATTCGCAATATCGGGAATGATCAGACCAATGGAATGAATCCGTTTGGTGACCAATCCCCTGGCGATTAGACTGGGTTGATAATTCAACTCCTTGATAATATCTAATATTCTTTGTTTGGTTTCCTGGCCAACCCCTTCTGATTTGTTGTTAATAACTCTGGACACGGTGGCTTTGGAAACATTGGCACGGCGTGCAATATCGGAAATTGTCGATGCCATATCAAACCTCACTCGAATTTTAAGTAACCGGTTTACTAAACCGGTTACTTAAATTGTAACACCCCGTTAATATTTGTGCAAGTAAATTTAACAACCTTTTGTTATCTATGCCAAGGGAACCACTGGATTATCAAATGATATAAAAAAAGCAATCTTAACCAAGAATTGGTTGCGATTGCTTTTTTCAAAATATACTTCATTTAAAGGGTGATTTAGGGCGATAAATCAAACTGGTTACACAGCGTTTGATCGCTTTACCTCCTATCAGGTTTTCAAATATTGCTCATCCTCTCACCTTAAAGTTCAACCATCTTGGTGGCGATATTCTTGCAAAACTCGCTGTCATGTTCCACAAATAGTAAAGTCGGTTGGCATTCAAGCAGCAGCTCTTCGATTTGCATGCGGGAAATAATATCAATAAAATTAAGCGGTTCATCCCAGATATGCAAATGAGCTTGCTGGCAAAGGCTTTTGGCAATCAGTACTTTTTTCTTCTGGCCGCCGCTGAAGTCCGACATATCTTTGGCAAATTGCTCCCTGGAAAAATCGAGCTTGTTTAAAATCGCTTTAAAAAGGCTCTCATCAATCCCGTTTGCCGCGGCGTAATCCGTCAAGTTTCCCTTAAGAATTGAGGTATCCTGAGAAACATAGGAGATCTTCAGCTGGCTTCCTTTTCTGAAAATTCCGCTATAATGGATATCCTCACCCCAAATTAATTTAATAATGCTGGACTTGCCGGAACCGTTTTTGCCTTTCAGCGCAATCCGGTCACCTTCCTCAATCGTAAAACCGACATCATGGCAAATCCTTTTAGCGCCATAAAAAATAGAAACCTTTTCAAGCTCGGCCAATCGGTTTTTATGATAAGCAAGTTGAGCAATCTTCAAGCTGTCGGATCTCTCAATATTTTTCAGCAGCTTAGCCTTTTCATCGATAGCAGATTGCTGCCGGTTTTCAATAGACTTGGAGCGTTTCATCATTTTTTTGGCTTTTGCAGCCTCGTATGGCCTGCGGGATATACTCTTTTCGGTTTTAACTGGATCAAATCCAATTTTTTTAGCCTCAGACTTTTCCGACCAATCCGATGTACGCTTAGCAGCGGCTGACAAACGCCCAATATCTTTTCGGAGTTTCTCATTTTCGGCTAACTCCAAGTTATCCT
>DNPQ01000057.1 GCA_003501335.1 Bacillota bacterium | reverse complement strand
TTATTCAGTTATTAAAAACCAAAGGACCGCTCGGTGCTCAAGATATTGCCGGCTTTTTAGGCGTGACGACGGCGGCGGTATCTCAACACCTTAAACTGATGAGCCGGGTAGGAATCGTCAATAGCGAAAGAAAAGGATTTTGTATTCCTTATACCATCAATGAAGACGTGCTAAGGCAATGCCGCCAATTATTAACTGAAGTTTGTTTATGTCCTTGCAGTGGATCCGGGAAACAAACCATGGAAGGGCTGGATGCAGCGAGCCTCGAGAGCTTGAAAAATTGTGAAAAGGAGTTAGAGCAAAAACTTCAAGCTGTTCGCGAACGGATTCAAATTCTAACAGCCAAAGAAAAAGAGTAAAAATTTTTAATCCAGAGTTTAAGTTATTGCTAAAGTACTTAAATAATTAATGAGGTGAAATAAATGATGAATTTAACAGAAAGTAACTTTCAGGAAGAGGTTTTAAATGGGAAAGGGCTGGTTTTGGCGGATTTTTGGGCGCCTTGGTGCGGGCCTTGCCGGATGGTTGGGCCTATTTTAGAAGAGATTGCCCGGGAAAAGGGAGATAAGGTTAAAATAGTCAAGGTTAACGTTGATGAGAATCCGGGATTGGCCGCAAATTATGGTGTAATGTCGATTCCCACGATGATTATTTTCAAAGACGGACAATTGATGGAACAATTCGTTGGGGCGCTGCCGAAGCCAGTTCTTGAGAGTAAAATTGCCCGATGGATTGCCTAACGGTCATCTCTCGGTCGGTGAAATTTAAATAATCAATGATCAGCTTTAAAACAGTTGCGTAATGAAAGGAAGATGTTAATGGCTATTTCCGTGGATTTAAATCGTTGTCCGCAAAATCATCCCTGCCCTGCTCTTACCATCTGTCCTGTTGGTGCTTTGACTCAGAATGGGGTTGCTGCTCCAATCGTAGATGCCTCAAAATGTATTAATTGTAAAAAATGTGTTCGGTTTTGCCCGATGGAAGCTTTTTCTTAATACGAATCATCGAGGAGGTCATGATGGTGAAAAATTTCATTCGTCAAAGGCGTTGGCTAAGTTTATTGATGGCGACCCTTTTCGTAGTGACGGCGGGAGTGTGGATGCAAGTCGGGTCGGCAACTGAGAATATCGGCCCGCAGATAGGAAATCAGGCGCCTGATTTTACTTTGAACACTCCTGCAGCTGAAAATATCAACCTGTATCATTTGATGAAAGAAAACCAGGTTACCCTGGTCAACTTTTGGGGGATATGGTGTCCATATTGTGTCGATGAAATTCCTGAATTTGTAAAATTTTATCAACAATATCACCACCGTCAGGTAGAAGTTTTAGCGGTGAATGTTGGTGATAATCCTAAAGATGTACCACCGTTTGCTAAAAAAAATAAAATGATATTTCCGGTTGTAATCGATAAAAGTAATACAGTTAATAGCCGATATCAAATTAGCGGTTTTCCGACGACTTTTATCATTGACCGTCAGGGAAAAATCAGGGATATTATCATTGGGGCTACCAATAGCTCAATCTTAGCCGCTAAAGTTGAAATGGTCCTTAAGGAGAAATAACGGATGAAAATTATTTTGATAATAATAATTTTTTTGGTAATGATTTTTTTATGGAACCGTCTTGGGAAAAGAAATGGGGATGCAGAGAAAATGAACTATCAAAAAATCAGCCCGGTTGAAGTTAAGAAAAGATTGGATGCCGGGGAAAAGGTCTTTCTCCTCGATGTACGGACCGAGAGTGAATATACGGAAGAACATATTCCCAAAAGTTTATCGATTCCCCTCGATCAACTTGAACAGAAAGCGGGTGGGCTCATGCCTGATAAGGTCATTCCAATTTTCGTGTATTGTCTGAGTGGACGCCGTAGCGCCAGTGGAGCCGGAATCTTGGTCAAACTTGGCTATACCAATGTTTATGACATGGGAGCCATGAAAAACTGGCCCGGGAAAATGGAAGCAGGAGGCTCAAATGGCGCATAAATTTGATATCTCGAAAAGAGATAAACTGGACAATCCAGAGCGACGGAAGGTCCTACCTCCGGAAGAGACTTTAAGACAGCTAGGGTTAAAACCGGGAGAGATCATGGCTGATATCGGTTGCGGAATCGGGTACTTTACAATTCCGGCCGGGCAAATTGTGGGGCCGACCGGGAAAGTTTTTGCTCTGGATATTGCCGATGAAATGTTGCAGGAAGTCAAAGAAGCGAAAAAAAGTAGTCATTTGAATAACATTGAAACGGTGAAAACGGCTGAATATGACCTTGCATTGCCGAGTCATTCGATTACCTTTGCTTTTACTTGTAATGTGCTTCACGAAATAGCGGATCTTGACCTGTATATCGCCGAGATTCGGAGAATTTTGGTTGAAAAGGGCCGCCTGGTTGTGATTGAATGGGAAAAGAAAGCCAGCGAGATGGGGCCGCCGATTGATCATCGAATCGATAAGGTTACACTTATGGCGTTATTTACCAAAAATGGATTTAAAACCATTGACTGTCAAAACATCGGGCAAGAATATTATTCCATCAGCTTGGAAAGTTAAACCGTTCCGTTTAGCAGTATCGATTGTTTCAGAGTGATGATTGTTAAAAAATGAATGGATGGAGGTATTTTATAATGGAAACGAAGATCATTGCGGTTGAAGGAATGTCCTGCCAACACTGTGTGAATGCAATTCAAAAAGCAGTTGGGGAATTAAAAGGAATTCACAAGGTGAATGTCGATTTACAAAACAAAAAAGTTACTGTAGAACTAGATCCTACTGTTATTTCACTAGAAACAATTAAAGAAACAATAGTTGATCAAGGATATGATGTCCCTTAAAAGTCCCCGGCTTTATCCAATTTCAGTTCATAAAAGGCAACCCGGAGAAAGTTTGGGTTGCCTTTTGTAATGAATGGGGGAAAATTTTTTTACTGTTTCATTCAGTCACCGATCATCCGATGGCCGCAAACCGGACAATTTACTGGTGGATAGACATCTCCGCCTTTATGGGGGAGCGTTTTACCTTAGGAAGTGCAAATGAGTTGGGAGATCCATCTTAGCTATGAGATCTTACCTTTCCTATAACGAATATACAACGCTAGATTTAAAATCACTATAATCTAGTCTTAATAATTGTAAGTTATTATTTTAAGTAAAAGGTGGCGCCACCTTAAGTTAAATACAAGATCTGTTCCAAATTTCTATTGTGGGTTAGAATCGATTTTTAGGAATTAAAATCAATATTAAAGGAGCGAATTCGATGTTTAAATCTTTACGTATAGTTTGGATGATGGCCCTACTTTTATTGGTTTCAGCCGGAATTGCGGTTTATGCTGCAGGTGGTTCAATCACGGCAATGGGTTCTACGGCTTTACAACCTTTGGCGGAACAGGCAGCCAATCAATTTATGGCTAAAAATCCTGAGAAGAAAGTTTTGGTTCAAGGCGGCGGCAGTGGCACTGGTTTAACACAAGTTGCCCAAGGTGGAGCCGATATTGGGAATTCCGATATTTTCGCTGAAGAGAAAGCAGATATTAATGCCAAGGCGTTGGTTGATCATAAAGTTTGTGTGGTAGGATTTGCCGCTGTAATCAATCCGGAGGTGACCGTCAGCAATCTGACTCAAAAACAGTTAATTGCGATTTATTCCGGGAAAATCACGAATTGGAATAAAGTTGGCGGTCCGAATCAAAAAATTGTTATCATTAATCGGCCTAAATCTTCAGGAACCCGGGCTACATTTAAGAAATACGCCCTCAATGGCATTGAGGAAGTTGAAGGTGTGGCACTCACTGAGGATTCTTCCGGAACCGTCCGTAAAACAATTGCTGAAACTCCCGGCGCTATAGGATATTTAGCTCTATCTTATATTGATAATACGGTTCGGGCATTGAATTTTAATGGAGTAGCTGCAACAAAGGCTAATATTATCAGCGGAAAATATCCGATTTGGTCCTATGAACATATGTATACCAAAGGGGAAGCCAGTGGCCTTACAAAAGAATTCTTAGATTACATGATGAGTTCCGAAGTACAGGGAAAACTGGTTCCGGCTCTTGGATATATACCGGGTTCAGAAATGAAAGTATCCCGCTGATTCTTCGTTTGACCAACAAAGATGTTGGCAGGAAGTGACAAGTTTTTATAAATGGTTTTTCCGATGAAAAATAAACTAGCCGGGGGATTCCCCTTCTAAGAGGGTAAACTAAAACCGGTCGAGTTTATTTTTCGCTCCAATATAATCCTCTTAATTTGTTGGTTGACCTGTGGAGGATGGGAAACCATCTTCCACAGGTCAATCCATTGATAAATATTGAAAGTAGGGAGTTCCATGAGTGTAGCCGGCAGAAAATTATTGCGGAAAATATCTTGGACCGATATGACAAACCATTTGATAAACCGGGGCTCATCTGAGCACGGTTATTTTTTCCGTGAAAAACTGGGATGTTATTACGCGACACTTTGCGGGAGTCTGATTATCTTACTGACTGTAGTTATGGTTGTATTTATTACCATGAAAGGATTAGCAGCTTTCACCGGAAAGCATCCTCTTTCAGTGCTGGAGTTTTTGGGCTCGTCCCATTGGCAGCCGGATGATACAGTCCCTCATTTTGGCGCTTTGAATTTTATTCTCGGTTCAGTCAGTGTTTCCGGATTGGCCGTTTTATTGAGTGCACCCCTGGCTATAGCGGCCGCAATTTTGATTGCTATCATTGCTCCAGGGCCGGGTGAATATTTTTTCCGGCCGGTACTTGAAATGTTTACCGGAATTCCATCTGTAGTATATGGGTGGGTAGGTTTGAGTCTGTTGGTACCTTGGATTCGCATTCATTTCGGCGGGTTGGGTTTTAGTCTTTTGGCAGGTAGTTTAGTATTGGCTTTAATGATTTTGCCCACAATTACGACATTGGCCACAGACGCTCTAGTGGCTCTTCCTGATTCATATCGGGAAGGTTCTTATGCGCTTGGCGCCACGCGCTGGCAAACGATTTACCGGATTTTAATACCGGCAGCCCGTTCCCGGATTTTAATCGGAGTCACATTGGGAATTACCAGAGCATTTGGTGAAGCCTTGGCAGTGCAAATGGTTATCGGAAATACGATTCGGATTCCCGACTCTTTACTCAACCCGATGTGCACCCTCACCAGCATTATTACTATGGATATGGGAAATACGGTGATGGGCTCCGCCTGGAATAATGCCTTATGGAGTATGGCTTTATTGCTGTTATTGATCACTTTTGGATTAATTTTGCTTATCAAAAAACTGGGTAATCAGGATTTGGAGGGAAATAACAGCCATGCTTAAATCGAAAGGGCAACCGGCTAAAAATGCTCGATTGTTGAAATTCAGACCGGCTTTTGCGGTCGATAAAGTGGTGACCTATTTTTTTTATATCGCGGGATTCTTTTTGGTTGCTTTATTATTTTTTTTCGTCGGCTACATTATTTATATGGGCAGAGAATCATTGAATCTCGGCTTTTTGATCAGACCGCCCCGCTTTATGGAAAAAGGCGGAGGAGTTGGGCCACAACTTTTTAATTCATTCTATTTGTTGATAATATCATTGATTTTTAGCATTCCCATTGGTGTTGGCGCAGGGATTTATATGGCTGAATATGCCAAACCCAATGGAATAACCAAAGCGATTCGGATCAGTCTTGAAACCCTGTCATCCCTTCCTTCGATTGTTGTAGGCCTGTTCGGTTTGTTGGTTTTTGTAAATCTCACCGGCTGGGGTTTTTCAATTATGTCGGGGGCTATGGCTTTAATGATTTTAAATTTACCTGTAATTACCCGGATAGCAGAAGAGTCGATTCGCTCTGTCCAGCTGTCTCTCAAAGAAGGTAGTCTGGCATTGGGGGCTACCCATTGGCAAACGATTTGGAAATTAATTTTACCCGTAGCCGTTCCGGGTATCTTGAGCGGAGTCATTTTAGTCACTGGTAGAATCTTTGGTGAAGCAGCAGCCTTACTTTTTACCGCCGGGATGAGCAGCCCTCCATTGAATTTTGCAGACTGGAATCCTTTTCATTCGATCTCTCCGTTAAATCTTTTCCGCCCTGCTGAAACTTTAGCCGTATATACCTGGAAAGTGAATTCGGAAAGCTTGGTTCCGGACGCGCGCCAAATTGCAGACGGAGCAGCAGCCGTTTTAATTATAACTGTTTTTTTAGTGACCATTTTGGCTCGTTTTATCGGTAAGAAATTGCAAAAGGGAAATGCCTCATAATTTGATAGAAGCCCTTGGTAAAATGATATGGAATGTAGTGCCTTTTCCTTTTGCAGATGTTACTTTTAAATCTCCATGCATTTGTAAAGCCAGTTTCTTCGCAATTGACAATCCCAATCCATAGCTTCCTTGTTTTTGACAGGAATTCGGGTGAAACGGTTTAAAAAGATTTTTTAAGATTTCGGTGGGAATCCCCGGCCCGGAATCGGAGATCGCGATTTCAACCCGCTCACCCAAAATTTTGCAATGAATACTTACCGCGCATTCAGTTGGTGTGTATTTCAAACTGTTATCCATAATGTTCTGCAAAATCTGTTGGAGGCGGATCGGATCAGCCCAAACACAAATATTGGGGGAAAATGAGGCTAAGGTGAATTTATGACATTGATCCCGATAGCCGGCAATGATATCCTGGCATAAATATTGAACACTAACGACCTCGGGATTGAAGTTAATCTCTCCCAGATCCAGTCTGGAAAATTCCAGCAGGTCACCAATCATCCGGTTTACTTGTTCCAACTTGCTTAGACCGAGGTTACGGAGCCTTTCATCGGGGAGAACCAAGTTTTGGGAAGAGGAGTGAAAAAATTCGGTGATCGAGGTTAACGGATTGCGCAAATCATGGGCAATCATTGAAATGTATTGAGCCCGTTGTTTTTCATGGTCTTTTAAGCTGATTGCCATTTCATAAAATGCAGACGATAATTGGGCAATTTCATCATTGCCTTCCATGGGTGAATATTCAAGCTTTTCTCCTTCACCAAACCGTTGGCTGGCTTTTGTCAGATCTTTAATAGGCAAGACGACGTGCCCGGCGGCGGCATAAGTAATCAGACCGGTAACGACAAAGATGATAATCATCATTAAGATGAAAAGGAGAATAACTTTATTCCGGATTCCATAAATGGTCTGGCTTGGTGGAACCTGAACGATAAGCCCCCAATTATACGGACTCAGTGGCTGATAGGCCGCAAGGACATAACGGCCTTCATCGTCATAATACCTCGTTGTGCCAATTTTGCCCCGGAGTATTTTTTGGACAATCTTATTTTTACTCCAATTTGATCCGAGTTTCGAACGATCCATGTGGACCAAGATATTGCCTTGATGATCGATTAAAATTGGAGTACCATATTTGGCGCCTTGAGAAGTAAGAATCGCATCTTCAATCCGGCGCAGGTCGATGGTTACTAACATCACACCGCTGATTTCACCGGGATATTTTTCAATCGGAATGGCCATGTACCAAAAGGGCCGGTTTTCTTCAATGAAATTTTCCCACCCTGAGATCCCGATTTGACCGGTTGTGGCTTTTAAAAAAATGGGATTGTTTCGAAAATCGGGTTTATGATTGGGGAAAATTCGTAACCGGGATACACTGGCCAGAGTTTGTCCATTCTTATCGATCACATAACCTTCCAAAAAATTTTTATTGCGGCTGAGTAATCTTTCGAGGGCAACCGTAAGCCGGTCCGGCTCTTTCAAATCCCGCATGGTATCTGAAAGGAGAAATGTCGAGATAGTCTCTTTATCGTGATCGATGATATTTGTGACATCACTGGCAGTTTGCTGGGAATAAGCAATGATTTGAGCCATTAAGTAATTATCTAAATATTGCTTAATCAAGGTTACGGTTATGCCGCATGTGACCAGTAGTCCGATGGTGAACCAAAATAGTGGGTAAAAGGTGAGCCTTTGTTGTAAAGACTGTTTATCGAATAACTTCATTTGCATAACTCAAAACATCCTCATTGATTTTAAAGTTCAATTTTCTGAGCAACGCTAGATTAACGGTTAATTTATAATAACTGGATAGTTCTACTGGTAAATACTTCGGATGTGTGCGTTCCGCCTTTGCTCCATGGAAAACTTTAACCGCCATACGGCCGGCGATTTCACCAATGGTTTCCGGTTCGGCATAGTAAGTTAAGACGCAGCCGGACTGATACTCCAGATTATTACTGATTGCCGGTAGATTAGCCTTTATTAATGCGGTTTTCAATAAATCGGCCTGAAAAATTAATTGAAAGTCATAGGGTAAAAAAATGGCATCCGTTCGGCCTTTGAGAGCTAAAATTGTTTTTTCAATTCGGGGTATGGGAGTTATCACCCGAATTAATTCGATCCCGACTTTTTTGGCGGCGCTTTGAAGCCGGTCATAATCCGGCCAGGAGGAATCGGGGGGAAGGATTAAAACCAGTCTTTTAAAATGGGGGATCAGTCTTTGAGCCAATTCTAAAGTGCGATCATAAGGCGTGAAATAAGAGACGCCGGTAATGTTTTTTTCATTGACAATAGTTTGGAGCGTTTCTGCGGTAATGGGACGGGACACTAAAGTATATATGATTGGTTTGTCTGCTAATGTATGGGCAGTGGTGATCGTCAAATCTTTTCCGGTGGTAATCAGCAAATGAACGTGTTTTTTGGCGATTTTTTTTAAAATAATTGAAGT
>DNPQ01000325.1 GCA_003501335.1 Bacillota bacterium | reverse complement strand
TCATTGAAAGATCTTGTAATAATTTCCGAATCTCAACAATTCCAGCCGGGTCTAATCCGTTGATAGGTTCCATCCAAAATTAAAATCTCCGGATTATGCAACATAGCTTTCGCTAAACCAAGCCGCTGCGCGTTACCCAAAGACAGGTTTTTTGCTTTTCTATTTCGGTAGGCAGTCAATTGAAGTTTATCAATTATTGAATCAACCGCGCTTTTATCCGATATATTATGCAATCGCCGAAACATTTCGAGTTCTCCCATACTGTAAGTTCAGGATATGAATAGGGTGTTTCCACCAGATACCCGATGCTTTTCCATAGTTGGTAATTTCCGGCATCGACTTTTTTCCCAAATAAATAGGATGTGCCTGAAGTAGGACGAATCATCCCCAAAAGCATTCGTATGATTGTCGTTTTACCCGCTCCGTTAAGCCCTAGAAATCCGTAGATTTCTCCCTTCCTAATATTAAGGGAAACGCTATCTACAGCATTTACTTCCTTGTAACACTTTGATAATTTGTCGGTCTGAATAATTTCATCCATTTTCTACAAGCCCCTTTCATTCACTGTAAACAAATTATAAAAGTTGAAGATGAAGCCCCAATAAAATAAAAATAAATATAAAGCAAAAATAAAAAATTATGAAATGTGAAAATCGGGAAAAAGCATAAAACAAAGGGATGTTGCTCAACTTTCATTTTGCAACACCCCTTTGAATAAAGGCCCATTCTGTAGTATGCGTCCCATCCAATTTTTAGACAGCAAGCCTACTCTCCTCTGTGATAGTTTTCCTAGCACGGTTTGCCCGTTACCAATCGCAGATGGGTAAATGATTAGCGCCCGCTGTCCTGAAAACGCTCCCTGATTTTCATCAGTCTCGCGACTGGCCCTTCCTCATCGTTAGCCATGGTGTACATTTGGTGAGCGAGGTGGAAACCTTGATCATCGACGAGAGCTTGTTTCCAAGGGCGCGCCAGAATCGAATGCGTCAAATGTCTCGCAGAACGAGGCCGCTCCATCATCATCTCCGCTAGTTCCCATGCACGGGGAAGCAGACGTTCACGCGTCAATACCTCATTGACTATCCCAAGCTGCAATGCCGTTTGGCCATCGATCTTCTGGCCGGTGTATGCGTAGTATGCCGCTCGCTTGATGCCTATTGTCTTTTGAAGTGTCAGGGCCATTCCGTCCCCAGGCACTGTGCCGCCCAAGAAATGTGGATCGAAAAAGTCCGTGTCTTCGGTGCAAAGAGTGATATCGCACAGAGTTCCAATTTCGCAGTGCGTGCCTGGACCATTGATCGCAGCAATTGTCGGGATATCGATGCTGAAGATCAAGTTTTCAAGCAGCCTCAGCGATTCGTGATACATTTTGAGTTTGTCGTCCGGCGTCCATTCTCTGAATAATTTTTTCCATACCTCGGGATTGGCATCTAGCCACCTATCCCCTGTTCCTGTAAGTATCATTACCTCATTTTCAGGGTCACGACCTATATCGATCCATGCTTGGGACCACATGCTATGGACCTTCCAACTAAATTTCAACGGGCCCCCGTCGGTGTGCAACCGTACTTCAAGGATTCCGTTACGACGGGTCATCAACATTATTTCCTTGTACTTCTCCGAGTACACTTCAAATTGTGAAGGTTCGATTCTCGCAAACCAACTCGACAGTTTCTCTGGCATCTTCTAGTCCTCCTTCAGTTTTGATAACTTTTCCCATATTGTGCAACTCCCTTCGAGCTACAAACAAATTATATAAGCTGAAGATAAAACCCCAATAAAAAGAAAATAAATATATCTAAAGCAAAAATAAAAAGTTATGAAGTATGAAATTAGAAAAACATAGAACAAGGCCATATACCTTTAAGGATTGCTAAAAGCATATGGCCTTGTTCTTTTTCTCTTTATATTCTTATATCAAAATCGATACTTATAGGCAAAGTATTAATACAAATTAACCATCTTCTCTACATAGCAAGCGGAAGACTAAACTGGATTCCTAATCCTCCATATTTGGAATGAAAGGCCCAAATTTCCCCGCCGTGATGTTCAATAATTGATTTGCAACTTGCCAGTCCAAGCCCCATACCGCCATTTTGGCTTTGTCGGGATTTATCAACCGTATAAAATTTGAGAAATAGCGAAGACAGGTCCTTGTCCGGAACTCCCGCTCCATTATCTTCTACTTGAAAATAGGCATAACCTCCTTGGGTATAGCCGTTCATATAGACTTTCAGTTCTTTTTTCCCACCATATCTTACGATATTGCTGAAAAGATTGCCGAAAACACGGCGTATCATGTGTTCATCGATCATCAGGAATCGATTTGCGGTGAACGAATGGTGCCAAATCAATTCATAATCAAGCCCTGATAACTCAGTTTCATATTCCACAGCGATATTTTCGAACAATTTCAATGCCTCTACGGGCTTTAGATCGATAGATTCCAATTCCAGTTCTTCCTTGGTGAAGCTGGAAAAGTAGCGAATCAGCTCCTCAATATGCTTTGATTTTTTTTGAATGAGCTCATAATATTCCTGTTTTTCCTTTTCAGGAAGATTTTTTTGCATGGCCAGAAGCTCCACAAAACCATTGATTGACGTCAGAGGAGTTTTTAAGTCGTGGGCTATTGCCGCAATCATGTCAGTCTGTTCTTTCCGTGCAAGATGAAGCCTTCTCTCCATCTCATTGAAACGATTGTACAGATCCCCGATTTCATCTTTTCTTTTTGAGTTTAGAGGAGCAAATGGACGTCTTATATTGATCATTTCCAGCCCTGAATTGAGAACCTGGAGCGGTTTGGTTATATTAAAATGAAAATATACGATTAGGATAATAAGTATAAAGCATATAATGATAGGTAAAGGAAGAAGCATTCCAATATATTCCGGATTCATCAAGGTATCCTCAATACCTATGGGGCTTTCAATTTCTAAGAAAAATGCTATACGATTGTCATGAGTTTTTACAGGAAACCAGTAATTAGTCAGCACACTTTGATAGGGTGATTTTCGAAAAGATAGAATTTCTTCTGATAGGTCACTATTATGCAAGATTATTGAAACATTCCGGCTTTCAAAAACCTGTTTTAGGTAATCATTGATTTCTTCTATATCAGGATACAGTCCTGAAACATGGACCGCTATTTTTTGATATTCGGCGGCGTATTTTTCTTTGGTTTCAGTCTCGACGAAGGGCACTTTTCCTATAACAACGGTTTTCAAATATATACCGATGGAAAAAATGAGTATGATAAACACCAATAGAAACAGCAGGGGAAGTTGGATTTTCAGCTTCATAGCTATTCCTGCCCTTCTACATATTTATATCCGATACCCCATATTGTTTTAATAAAATCACACTGATTGCCAAGTTTCTTGCGGATATTTTTAATATGCACCGTAACAGTGTTTATTTCACCATATTCATCCCCCCAAACATTTTCATATATTTGTTCACGGGTCAAAACGTTGTTGGGATGATTTTTCAAAAAGGCTAAAATTTGAAATTCCTTGGTCGACAAATCAAGCTTTTGCTGATTTAAAAAAGCCTCAAAAGTCTGCTCATTTAAAACAAGGGGTGAAAAGGATGGCGGATTATTGATGGCATTGTCCTGATGAAGCCCATTCCATTCTTCAAACATGCGGTCCACTTTGCGAAAATGAGCTTTAATCCGGGTGGTGAGTTCCTGAATGCTGAAGGGTTTGGTCATATAGTCGTCGGCGCCGATTTCCAGTCCGATGATTTTATCAATATCCCGGTCCCGGGCGCTGAGAAACAAAATCGGAATATTAAAGTTACTACGAATATGGCGGCACACTTCCAGCCCGTCCATTTCCGGCATCATAATATCCAGCACTACAAAATCGATATGGATTTCATTGATTTTGGCTAAAGCCTCCCCGCCCGAATAGGCAGGAACCACTTCAAATTGTTCATATTTTAGGCTCTTAGTAATCAGCTTTACGATATCCGGCTCGTCATCCACCACCAAAATAATTTTTGCCATTTTCAGTCTTCACCCGCTTTGTCCGCTTTTTACTTATTATAACAAAGAGGAGTGAAATAAAAATAAACAAATATAAAAGATCATAAAGAAAACCTGAAAGGGGGCCTTGCACAGTTGGTTCCCCTAAATGCCAATATTGAAAGGAAAAACTATCCAAATATGGATAAAATATGAATAGTTTTATTAAACTTGCAGATTATTTCGAAGTATCATTGGATTACTTAGTTCTCTTATCAATTCCTTATAGGTAATCTCAAAACATTTACTAATCAACCTGCTATATCCTTATTTTAAATCCTTATCCTCTTGTAAAATTCTTTTACTTTCATACAATCTTTACTATGCCTTCCAACCATCGCTCCTTATGTTTCTGAAGAGTCGGACTGGCATGTGAATATAAATACTTACTTTTATCGCACTTAATTCCTTTTACATTATGCACATCGGGGCTGTTACAACACATAGCCGCCGGTCCAACCAAAAAATCATCCGTACCCCATGCCGCAACAATCGGGGCTAAAGATTTCAACTTCAAAGCGTTTTTAAGTTCAACTGATCGATGAGAAGAAAAAATACTATGCAAACTCAATGGTTCTATAGTCTTTAGCTGAAATAAAACCTCACTGAAAACTTTACTCTTTGGTTCCCTTATGTCGGAAAGATTAATTACTCTGACATACCGCCATCCTTTAGCGACCATGACCCTCATTACCTGATATTGAGTAATATCCGGCTTTGCCAAAACCCATTTGACCTTAACTTCGCCAGTTTCTATGATATCGTTGATGTAATACTCCGGCAACTCAACCCCGAAATCCAACGGAGCCGAACTTCCCGGGTTCATCATGACAAATAACGCATCCGGCAAATCCAATTTATTCACCTGCGACCGCTCCTTGATTTCCAAACGATTCCGGCAAGGTAAAATCTTATTAGAAGAAAGTTTAAGATTATAAAAGCTGCCAAAAACCACATATTTCTTTTTCAGCTGATCGGCGCTGATAAAATTGCTCATAATTCAGATCAACCCTCATTCTTCGCCTCTATAGAGACGCACTTTCTTCCTCGTATAATAAAAGTAGTTGCCGAAACAACGGCAATCTGCAATAATTTTCTCGTATGGACAGAGGTGATCATTTTCTCCCTTGAAGTTTCAACTTCGTCCTT
>DNPQ01000443.1:1822-3882 GCA_003501335.1 Bacillota bacterium | reverse complement strand
TGACCGTGCCCACTGTCGAACGGGGATTATGACTGGTGGTTTTCTGATCAATAGAAATCGCCGGCGAAAGTCCGTCGATATAATCCACATCTGGCTTGTCCATCTGGCCCAAAAATTGACGGGCATAGGAAGATAGCGATTCTACATATCTTCGTTGCCCTTCGGCATAGATAGTGTCAAATGCCAAAGAAGATTTTCCGGAACCAGAAAGCCCGGTGATAATCACTAATTGGTCACGGGGAATCTCCAAATCGATATTTTTAAGATTGTGCTCCCGAGCGCCTTTAATTTTAATGCTGTTTGAAGGCATGAAAAAGTCCTCCGTCTATGAATTCGATATATTATATCACGAACATATGTTCTTTTACAAGATGCTCTATTCTTTTAAATATGGCATGCTCGATGTCCTGTGTTTAAATTCAAATCGCTCTGAAAAAATTGTTCGCTTTTTAAGTATAACTCTAAAATGAATGACGATGTGTAAATGAATTGTTAAGCCGGACTAAAATAAGCCAGCCTTATAAAACAATGACTCAAATCTTTCGTTAGCCCCATAAATATCTATATATACATTACTCCCGGAACTTTCAAGGAGAAAATACCATATCATATTTTACAAATAATCGGAACTCGGGGGATATCATGACTCAATTGTTTAGAATACTTTCGCTGGATGGGGGCGGAATTAGAGGTATTATTCCTGGGCAGGTTTTAGCATATTTAGAAACACTTCTGCAGGAATATACTGGTAACAGTGAAGCCCGGGTTGCCGATTTCTTTGATTTAATCGCCGGCACGAGTACAGGAGGAATCTTAACTTGCCTGTATTTATGTCCCGCTGAAATAAATTCGGCCGGATTAATCCGGCCTCGCTTTTCCGCTCAGGATGTCGTAAATTTTTATATACAAGATGGTCCTCAAATTTTCAAAAAAACATTTCTCCAAAATTTGTTCTCAGGATTCGGATTATTGAGTCAAAAATATTCGGATAAAAATTTATTAAAATATTTGGACCAGCGGTTTGGAGATCATAAGTTAAGTGAGCTGTTAAAACCCTGTTTAATTACAGCTTACAACATTGAAGACAGAACCGCCTACTTTTTTACCCAACATAATGCCGCAAAAAACGTAGCATACGATTATCTGGTAAAAGATGTTGCCCGAGCTACTTCAGCGGCACCCACTTATTTTAGACCTGCCAAAATCTCATCCTTGGCCAATAAAGAAATAGCTTTAATCGACGGCGGAATGATTGCCAACAATCCATCATTATGCGCACTGGCTGAAGCTAAGCAAAAATTGAAAATTTCTTTCAAAGACCTGCTTATTTTATCCTTGGGGACCGGGGACGATCAAAAGCCGATATCGTACCAAAAATCCAAGGACTGGGGTGATCTCAATTGGGCCGTTCCAATTATTGATATTCTGATGTCCGGAAATAATGAAACTGTTGATTATCAATTAAAGACCATTTTTTTATCCCTTCAAAAAGAAATGCAGTATCTAAGGATTAACCCCAAATTGCCGGAATCGATGTCTGTCATGGATAATGGAGAAGCGGAAAACATCAAAAATCTAGCCGACTTCGGAAGTCAAATCGCCGAACAGTTTCATCCCCAACTGGAAAAAATGGCACATTGGCTGATTGAAAAAAACATTGGAATCTAAAATCAGTGAGGTTTAATAATCTGTTTTCCTCCAATATTTCATCCATCCTTCAATGCCTTCTTTTAAAAAAAATCAGCTCAGCCATACATCTCTTATTCATAGATAGCAAACTCGCATGCTGGGGCAGCGATTTTTACCGTCTTACCGTTCCGCTCCTCGATAGTGACTTCTGTTCCGATCTTGCTCTTATCCTGGGAAGAGTAGATGCATCTCAGCTTGTCCCCGGTAAGGTGAAGACTGTTCTCAATAGTAACCCAAGCCGACGCCGAGTTTTGACAATCGGTATTGATCAGTACCAAAATCTCTTGGCCATCAAATACCCTTGACCAGGGAACAATCGAGCGGATTTGGTTTCCAACTATACAGGGCAACCCAAAATTGATTCCATTCCC
>DNPQ01000443.1:0-1522 GCA_003501335.1 Bacillota bacterium | reverse complement strand
CGTATCTGTAGAATCTTTGCCAATTCCTGATAAACATATTGATTTTCATCAAAGAAATGCCTATATTTACTCCGAAAAGCTCCAAAATCACCGCCAAACATTGTCTCCCGGATATAACGGTCGCTATCCCCTTGGCCGTCAAAACTTTGCTCACTCCCATAATAAATACAGGGAATTCCCATTGTGGTCACATTTAAGGCTAAAGCATTTAATATCTGTTTTCCCACATCTTTATCCGCGCAGAAGCGGGCCTTGTAACTACCTCTTCTTACCTGGTCATGGTCATCGAACATCGTGACCACCTTATTATTGAACCAGGTATGAGACTCCTTATCGACCAGCAATGAATTCCGGAAAAGGCTGAAATATTCATCGGGGTTGCTACAGCCTTTGACCATATACTCCAATTTATCCGGGACATCTGCAATGCCCAGCGCTGCATCAACACCGGTAATCTCCAGGATATAGAAGGCATGTTCCCGGCTCCCGGTAATCTCGCCAATTAAATAAAAATTATCCTTACCAATGACTTGGGCAAATTCATGAATTGCCCGGGCAAAAAACCTGGCTGCGCCCGGATCCATGTGCTTTACCGTATCAATACGGAAGCCATCCAGGTCGGCGTAAACAATCCAAAATTTATAAACATCTACCAACGCCCCTAAGGCCGGAAAAGCCTGATAGTGGTCGGCATCACCCTTACCCAGCATCAAATCCTTGAGCTCAAAAAAATCACCTTCCAAATATTCAGGATAATTATCCCAATTTCTAATCGATCCTTTTCGGGTGAAAAACTCCGGTTGCTGAAATTCCCTGGGCCAAACCGCCCCATCCGGCCAGGCTTCTGCCTCATGCTCCTGAGAAATGGGTTTAAATTCCAATGAGGGTTCCCCTTGAGCATTGTTAAAGCCCTGGACATCATAAAGATTTCCATTCCAGAGCGGATGGCACTGACCGCTTGAAAGGCCACAAGCTTCGGGCCGGTATTCGAAAACATCTCCGGTATGGTTGAGAATAATGTCTAGAATCACATAGAGTCCGTTTTGATGGGCAGTTTGAACCAGTTCCCGCAAATCTTCCTTGACGCCGAAATGGGGATCAATATCGATGAAATTTTGAATTCCATAACCATGATAGGTATCTTTACAGGCCACCTGCTTAAAGATGGGGCTAATCCAAATAGCAGTTACTCCCATGCGTTTTAAATAACCAATCTTACTGGTTAATCCCTTCAGAGTACCCCCGGTCCATTTGGTTCCGGCTTCACGCCAACGTTTGGCATCTTCCTCATTTTGAACCGCGTTCCCATTGTCCTCATTACGGTACAATGGTGTTGAGCCGGAAACCCGGTTACCCTGGATATCCAGATAACCATCCTCTTTACCATCAGAAAATCGATCAAGCATTAAAAAATAGAAAACCTGATCCTCCCAGGCTATTGGAGATTTAAAAAATTCCCGTTTGCATAACTCTTTGAGATGAATCGCATCCAATGTTTTTTCAGCCAATCGCTACTCCCCCC
>DNPQ01000300.1 GCA_003501335.1 Bacillota bacterium | reverse complement strand
GGTTTTACATACTCATATTCTAAATCAAAGCCGATATCCCGATAAAATTCACGGTATTCATAGTCCCCCGGATAGCCTTCATTGGCACTCCAAACTTGTTTGGACGATTCTAAATCTCTTCCGAATACTGCAACACCCGTCGGACAATAGATCGGGGCAAAAATACCATACTTGGGTCGCGGTGATGCATGCAGGACTCCATGGGCATCGGTAAAGAAAAACCGTAATCCTTCATCACGGATGAATTTATCGCTCCCCGGTTGGTAACCGCACTCGGGCAACCAGATTCCCCGAGGTTTGCGGCCAAATACTTGCTGATGAAAATCAACGGCTAGCTTAATTTGCGCTTTCATGGCTGTTTCATTGAGCATCAGCGGCAAAAAGCCATGGGTCGCTCCACAGGTAATCAGTTCAAGGTTTCCGGCATCCTCTAATTCTTTAAAAGAATTGGATAAATCGCAGCGGTTTTTTTCAATAAAGAACCAGCGGCAATAGCGAAAATGCTCCAAATACATCAAGGCTACCTCATGAAATTGGGGTAGCCATTTCGTTCGTTCTACTTCCTTCTCAGCCAGTTCAATCAAGTTTTCTATTTTTCGGATATAACGCCGTTGTAGGAGTGAATTTTTAAACATTGAAAGTAAAGGAGGCGACAAACTAATCGTAATTCGAAACTTGATTCCTTCATTGGTTAAGTTATGAAATACACGCAGTAACGGTATATAAGTTTCCGTAATTGCTTCATAGAACCAATCTTCTTCTAAGAAGTCCGGAAATTCCGGATGATGGACGTAGGGCAAATGTGCGTGTAAAACTAGAGCTAAATAACCTTTTTCCATTGTCTAAATCAACTCCTTAAAAAGTTTGCTTGGAAACGACCGGTGTTATGGTAATCGTATCGATGCCGTCAGCCGAATTTGCCACGACCGGGATAGATTGGATGCCATCCGGCAGAGCATACCGAAGTGTAAAAGTGCCATCGGTTCTAAGTTTTATCGGCTCTCCCTGGACTTTTACAATCGCATCCGGTTCAGTGGCTCCATAGACGATTAATTCAGTATTTAAAACCAGCCAAAACTTTCGCTCTTTGGGCATTAAACGACTGGGACTGGATAAACTGCTGACAGCTCCGGAACCCATCTCCCGCTCCAACCGCTGCATTAAAGATTCGACTAATTCTGCAGAGCTGTTGCCTTTCCCTGCGCCGGCGAGCCGGTAAAGTTTCCGGAAGTCTTCTTCGATACTCATCCACTCTTCATCGACAATTTCCGATACATTATCACGGGGGGTCGTCACAATGTTCGAGCGGGCAATCGTATAAAAGCTGCCATTTTTTTGGAGAAAACCTACATCCACACAAAAACTACGGTTTGGCCCTCCCACATGAATATACCAATTATTGGTTTCATTACTAATGTGAATATCAAAATAATAGTTGCTGCTGGAACCATCAAAATTTTGAATATCGGTGATATCATAAACTCTCAGAATGAGAGGGATTTGATTCCACTGTTGAAAGTTCCCGGAAATATAGTCAATAACGGACTGATTAATGCTCCAATAAGAATGGAGCCAATAAGGATCACGGACCATTAAAACGATTTTCGTATCGTTATAATTTGATGGAATCTCGGTCTCGTTTTGCTCTATGACAGCAACCCCGGTTAAATGTTCCGGTAAAGGCGGCTCTATATATAAGTGATCAGTACCGGCAATTGAATTGTGAAGATGCTGAGATATCTCTTGTTCCTTTTCCGGAATAACAGAAAACGGAGGGTCGAGAAGTAAAATGTGTTCAATTAAGTCTTCCCGAGTCAGTTTTGATATTCCCCTAATTCCCAGCGACTTGGCGATTTCGGATAGTTTTTGTTTGTTTTTTTCCGCCAATTCCTCTCGGGTCATTGCTATCCCCCTTTCTTTTTTTAGGCAATTACTTAAATAATATTACCGTAATAAAATCGTTATATACAAAAGGAATAAAACAAAATTTCTCCATTGCTACGAAAATACATTAAGGGAAAACATCGGTATTTAGTAGCCCTAGAACAAATGAAAGCATTTGCCAATTCCTGGATGGAAATATGGGATCAAAAAACTTAATCCCTATTAGAAGCAGGAAAAACGCATTTTGATCTAGAAAATAATAACAATAGGAGGTGGATGAATTTATGAAAATAATATCTAACCGTTGGATATTCTTGCTTATTTTAGTTATTATTATTCAGATTTCTGCAACTCTACCAGACTATCAATTGGTTTTTGAAGATCAGCATTATTTAACCGATGGGATTTTGCAAGTTTTAACTACCGATTTAGATAATGATACCCATGATGACTTTATTCTCGTTGGCAAAAACGACATCTCCCGGGAATTTTTTATATATTGGCTGAAGATGAATCCTGAAAATAAGCCAGTCATACAATGGCAAAGTCCAAATTTGTTTGAAGCTCATAGTTCAATTTGGGCCACGGCTGGAAAATTTACCGGTTCAGCCAACCAACTTTTAGTCCTTAGTAATAGCCAATATTATCTTTACCAAATTGAAAATAATCATGTAAATTTAAATAAACAATCGAGTCATAATCTGAAACCTCTAGCTGTAACCAATGGGGATCTCGACGGTGACGGCCAGGATGAACTGGTTATTGCTAAAGCTAGTAAAATAACATCTCAGATCTATAATTGTGTTGTTCAAATATGGAAATTTAAAGGTGATCAGCCTGTATTGCTCACAGAATCCGATTTAATCGGTAATATTCGGGGAATGACGGTAGGCGACTTGGATCAAACCGGTACAATGGCCCTTTTTGTTGAAGAAGGTCCAAAATTTGCCCCTGGTAATATCCATGTCTTAAAGTATAATGACCAAAAGCTAACAGAAATTTATACTTTGAAAAAAGCCACTAAAGGACCGGCTTACGGTATGCAGATTAAGAATTTTTCGGGCGAAAAGAGACTGGTAGTTGCCACAGCTCCGGGTTTTATTGATTTCTTCCGTTGGGATCAAGTTGCCCATGCTATGCTGCCTGTTGCAGGAGAGATCAATCTAAAGAGGGACTTGATGTCTATGGCCGTGATCGATGCGGATCAAAATAGCCACCCGGAGCTTATTGTAGCAGCTTATCCCCAGGATTTTTTGATACTGGCAAAACAAACGAATCAGTCGGAGAAAAATGACTAGAAAAAAAATTGTTTTGGTGGGTTTTTTGTTACTGTTTATACCTATGGTAGCGCAGGCCGAAACAACTTCAATAGTCTCGCCTGCAATTAGCGATATTGTGGCCGCCCCGGCTCAAACAGAAGGGAGCCAAAGCAATTTACTGGCTTTAAGAGTAATGACTTTTAATGTTCACAGTGCTATTAATTGGTATGGCAAGTTCGATGTGGAAGGATTGGCTCAGTTCATCAAGGAGGCCGATCCGGATATTGTCGGTCTTCAAGAAGTCGATCTGGGTTGGTCCGGCGCGACAAATTTTGAGGATATTCCGGCTGAATTAGGGGAACGTCTGCACATGTTTTACGCTTTTTCAGCTTCTCGGGAGCGCAACAATGGTTTTTTTGGTAATCTCATTCTCAGCAAATATCCCATAGTTCAGCAATGGACTAAGGTAATGCCGGGAAGGCTGGAACCGCGAAGCTTTAATTTTGTCCAGCTTTTCATTGAAGGGCGGCGTATTAACTTTTTAACAACCCATTTGGGTTTATCTGTCTCCGACCGGCTCAAGCAAGCTGCTTCAATTATTGATTTTATGAATCTGGTTAGCGGTCCATTAATAATTACCGGAGATTTTAATGGCGGTGATCATGATCCGGCTGTGGCTGAAATCAAAAAGAATTTAGCGGACCTCCAAAGCATGAGTGAATTTAAGGAAAGTGGAACGTTTCGTTCCAAAGACGGGAGAATTTATCCAACTTTAAAAATGGATTATATTTTGGCGACTCCTGAATTTAATTTATCAAGCCTGAAAGTTGTAGACGATACTTATACATCTGATCATGTTCCCCTCATTGCCAACCTGACGTTAAACCTTGAATAAGAGAATTCTTTCAAATCTTGGGTAGTTCCTGTTTCATACTTAACAATGGGTAAAATAAGTCTCCAACTTTTTCAGTCCGTTTCAATAGGCTTTCAATAGAAAACATGGCAGGATGACAGTCAGGCAGCTCTTCCCAGGATACCGGGGTCGAAACCGGAGCGCCTGGAAGAGGCCGCACACTATAAACCGCTGCAATGGTCTTTCCACGTATATTTTGGAGGTGGTCGATATAAACTTTACCGGACCTCTGGGATACCTTTCGTTCATTGGTGGCCTTCTCCGGGAACGCTTGGATGATGATAGCACCGATTTTTTTGACAAAATCGCTAGTCTGCTCGAATCGATAACAATTTTGGATGGGCACATAGATATGAATCCCGGTGGCGCCTGATATTTTCGGAAATGACTTCAAATGAAGTTCATTCAGAATAGCGTGAATCGATAAGGCAATTTGAACTGCGTCACTAAAGACGGCCGGCTCCATCGGATCCAGATCAAAAATGACATAGCTTGGATAATCCAGGGTACTTCGGGTAGAAAGCCAGGGATGTACTTCGATACATCCGAGGTTGACCGACCAAATCAGGGTTTCCGGGTTATTGATCATGGCATAATGAATAATCCGGTCACGGTTTACAATCGGGAGGGTCTCAACCCACGCAGGGGGCTCCGGGACATCTTTTTGATAGAAGAAATTTCCGGTGATACCTTCGGGATAGCGGACCAGAGAAACCGGGCGGCCTTCCAGATACGGTTTTATCAGAGGCCAAATGCCGGAGTAATAATGCATAAGGTCGCCTTTAGTATACCCTTCATCCGGCCAGAAAATTTTATTTAGGTTTTTGAGGGAATTTTTGAAACCGGTTTGTAATATCATTTTTATCCTTTGTATTGACAGTTTTCTGGCCGTATTTCTGGCCGAAATCTTTTGAAAAGCGGATGCCGCAGGCTACCATCATCCGTTAACTCCAAATACTCAACTTCGCAAGTCACCAGTGGCCTAACCCAGTAGGTGTTTTTAAGACTTTTATTATTTCCAGTAAAAGGGCAAATTTCTGTTTGAATTCGTTTAAGTTCTTTGGGAATGGACTCCATCTCGGACGCGGTGAAACCATTGCCAACCAGCCCAAAATAGGAGAGCCGATTTTGGATATAAGAACCTAATAGTAATGAACGTAATGTGCTTGGCGGATCCTTTTCGGGATTGACCAGATATCCGCAGACCACAAAATTCTGAATGATTTTTCTTTTAAATTTAAGCCAATACTTGCTGCGTTTTCCCGGTAGGTAGACACTTTCTTTTTTTTTGGCAACAACTCCCTCCAGGCCTAACTCTGAGATAGACTTAAAATAATCCATTCCATTGGTTTCTATATAGGAAGTAAGGATCATTTCATCGGCAGGTTCAAAATTTTCATAGAGGAAGGAGCGTCTTTCATGAAGGGGTTTATTATAAATAGGTTGGTAATCATAATAGATGAGATCGAAAGCAACATAGACAACTGGAATTTGATTCATTCGGATAGCAATCATTTTTGGATTTTTTAGTTGAGCCCGCTTCTGCAATTCCAGGAAACTTGGTTTATGGTCCCGGAGGGCGATGATTTCACCGTCAACGAGGCAACCTGGTTTTTTGACTTTGGAGTGTAAATTTTGCAACTCCGGAAATGTAGCGGTTAAATCCTTTTGGTTCCGGCTCTGTAAGCGGGTATGGGAGTCTAAAAAAGCCAGACAACGATAACCATCCCATTTAATTTCATAAGTATATTCAGCGGAATCAAAGGGCTGGGAAAGAGTTGCTAACATCGGTTCAAAATTTTCTGGCAGCATAATGTACCTCTAAATATGATTTAAAAAAGTTTGTTCCTGGGTAGCCGGATAAATAAATAGCAGTAAATAAGCCTAATAATTATTATAGTGAAGATTCATGGAGATATTTTGCATAATTTACCCAAAACCGTTCATTATAATTCCTGGAAGGGATTATAGTACCTTGCCAATAGAGGGTAGGTTTAATAAAATCAATATAGGTTAGCACTCACTCTTGAAGAGTGCTAACAGTGAAAATTTGAGAGGAGGGAAAGTTATGAGTTTTAAACCATTAGCGGATAGGGTACTTATTAAAGTACTTGAGGGAGAAGAAAAAACCAAGAGCGGCATTGTTATTCCCGATACTGCCAAAGAAAAGCCGGAAAAAGGGAAGGTCATAGCCGTCGGTTCTGGTAAGATGGAAGACGGTGCTCGGATTGCCTTAGAGGTAAAACCGGGTGATGTGGTCTATTTTGCAAAATATGCCGGGACTACGATTAAAGTCGATGGCGAAGAATGCACCGTTCTTAAAGAAAGCGACATTTTAGGAATTGAATAACAACCGGTATGGACGGGATAATCGGGATTTACGAAATTAAAAAAAGAATTTTAAAATTGTTTTATTGAGAGTCAAGAATGAAATGTTCATTTCAATAAAGAATAAGGAAGGTGAAATCAATGGCTGCCAAACAAATTTTATTTGGAGAAGATGCACGTCATGCCTTAGAGCGCGGAGTAAACAATTTAGCGGACGCTGTTAAGGTAACTCTGGGACCCAAAGGGCGTAATGTAGTTTTAGAGAAGAAATATGGTTCGCCCACAATTACTAATGATGGTGTAACCATTGCCAAAGAAATTGAATTACAAGATCCTTTTGAAAATATGGGCGCTCAACTTGCGAAAGAAGTAGCCACCAAAACCAATGATATAGCCGGTGATGGTACTACAACCGCTACACTGTTAGCTCAAGCAATGGTACGGGAAGGTTTGAAGAATGTAGCCGCCGGAGCCAATCCCATGGTATTAAAGAAAGGGATTGAAAAAGCCGTTAACGTTGTGGTCGATGAGTTGAAGAAGATCAGTAAACCCGTTGAAAGCAAAGAAGATATTACTCATGTTGCCGCTATTTCGGCTGCTGATGATGAAATCGGTAAATTAATCGCCGAAGCCATGGAAAAAGTGGGCAAAGATGGTGTAATTACTGTTGAAGAGTCCCAAACCATGGGTACCAACTTGGAAGTTGTCGAAGGTATGCAATTTGACCGTGGATATGTTTCTCCGTATATGATCACGGATTCCGAGCGGATGGAAGCCGTTTTGGATGATCCTTTTATATTGATTACCGATAAAAAGATTTCGATGATTAAGGATCTTCTGCCAATATTGGAAAAAATAATCCAAAGAGGCAAACCGCTGATTATTATTGCCGAAGATGTCGAGGGTGAGGCCCTTGCTACCTTGGTGGTCAACAAATTGCGCGGCGTGTTAAATGTGGTCGCTATCAAAGCCCCTGGTTTTGGAGATCGCCGTAAAGCAATGCTCGGCG
>DNPQ01000003.1 GCA_003501335.1 Bacillota bacterium | reverse complement strand
ATGAAGGTTTTACTCTTTTTAAAATTCATGATTTAGATATCTTTGGAGGTAACTCATTGATACAGACCAATATTCGTAATTTTTCAATTATCGCTCACATCGACCATGGAAAATCCACCTTGGCCGATCGTTTATTAGAATATACCGGTGCGTTAAGCGAACGGGAAATGACTGAACAAGTCTTAGACTCGATGGATCTGGAACGGGAACGGGGTATCACCATTAAGGCCCAAGCTGTTAGGCTACAGTACAGGGCAAAAAATGGCGAAAACTATATTCTCAATTTGATTGATACACCCGGACATGTCGATTTTACTTATGAAGTTTCACGCTCATTGAAAGCTTGCGATGGGGCCTTGTTAGTCGTTGATGCCACTCAGGGTGTTGAAGCGCAAACCATTGCCAATCTTTATTTGGCGGTAGAACTTAATTTGGATATCATTCCAGTCATTAACAAGATTGACCTCCCTAGCGCCGATCCAGACCGGGTTAAGAAGGAGATTAAAGAGATTATTGGAATCAATCCGGATGAATGCATTTTAGCAAGTGCAAAGACCGGTGTTGGAACTGAAGAAATTTTAGAGGCGATTGTATCAAGAATCAAACCGCCATCCGGTGATATGCGTTTACCTTTACAGGCTTTGATTTTCGACTCGCTATTTGATTCTTATCGGGGCGCTATTGCTTACGTACGTGTTATGGAAGGCCGGATTACCATCGGCCAAAAAATCCGGATGATGGCCACGGAAAAAGAGTTCGAAGTGACCGAACTCGGGACTTTTCGGCCTGCGATGGCTCCGGCCAGTGAATTGATTGCCGGAGAAGTTGGCTTCGTGGTCGCTTCCATGAAAGATGTCAAAGACCTCCAGGTTGGCGATACGATTACCGATGTTAGCAACCCTGCCTTGTTGCCCTTGCCGGGATATCGTCCCGTCCATCCCATGGTTTATTGTGGCCTCTATCCGGTCGACAACGCCGCTTACGGAGAGCTGCGCGATGCATTGGAAAAATTAAATTTGAATGATGCAGCTTTAGTATTTGAGGCGGAGAGTTCTTCAGCCCTGGGGTTCGGTTTCCGTTGCGGTTTTTTGGGTCTTTTGCATATGGAGATTGTTCAGGAACGTTTGGAGCGGGAGTATGATTTAAACCTGATAGCGACAGCTCCAAGTGTTATTTATAAGGTTTATTTAACCAACGGCGAAGTTAAGGAGATTTCCAACCCGGCTGAGTTGCCGGCAGCTAATTACCTCGATCATTTAGAAGAACCAGTGGTGAAAGCCACTATCATTTTACCCAGCGATTTTGTAGGGACGGTTATGGACTTATGCCAGGAGAAGAGGGGAACTTTTGTAAACATGGAGTATCTGACAGAGTCCCGGGTAATGTTGACTTACGAATTACCGATGGCGGAAATATTGATGGACTTCTTTGATAAATTAAAATCCCGTTCCCGGGGTTACGCTTCATTGGACTATGAATATTTGGGCCATAAACCGGCGAACCTTTTAAAGTTGGATATTATGATTAATGAAAAAGTGGTGGATGCATTATCGGCTATCGTTCACCACGATCGGGCTTACCAGCGGGGTAAGCAACTGGCTGAGAAATTGAAAGAAATCATCCCGCGTCAATTGTTTGAAGTTCCAATCCAAGCAGCTATCGGTAGTAAAATAATTGCCCGTGAGACTATCAAAGCTATGCGCAAAGACGTGCTTGCTAAATGTTATGGTGGCGATATTAGCCGGAAAAGAAAATTACTTGAGAAGCAAAAAGAGGGTAAGAAAAGGATGAAGCAGTTAGGGTCGGTGGAAGTTCCCCAGGAGGCTTTTTTAGCTGTCTTGAAAATTGAAGAGTAGTGCGAGTTACAATATTGTTTTATGGTGAATCAGGATTAATTATTTTTTAGGTAAGTAAAGTTAAATAAGGGATTATTTGATAGGCAAAAAGCGCAACCATGATCGGTAGTGCTTTTTATTTAGACACAAAATTAGGAGTATATTTCATTTTCGTGGATGAATTCTGAAAATTCGAGGGTTCTCCGAGAATGGAGAAAAATAAATATCACAATTATTAGTTCTTTATTCAAGGCCTGAGATAGGCTTTTGAAGGTTGTAATAAATAATACCGGTTCAAAAGCTGATCTAGTTCCATACTGACTGCCAACACTTCAGAATCAGTATAACCTTTTTCTTTCCATACTCTATACATTCGGTTGCGGCAGATAGAGATTTGTTGTTGAAGTTCTGATAAAGTTACAGTATTAATATTTGACATTTTCACCAGAATAGTAAATATGACATAATAATCTAAAAACTTGAACTGAATCAATTGAATTGGGTAATTATATTTGATATGCGGTGATTTGAATGCCAAAACTATATATTTATTTCTATCTTTCCAAGCACAATCCAAAAATAAATTAATAAAAAGTAAAGTTGTAATTATTTATTATATTAGTTAATTAATATGTCCAATTTGTGATTAAAAGATTTATAAATTGTTAACATTTTGTAATGTCGTGATAGTTGATAAACTAAAATGTTTAACTAATATCTTAGAAAAAATTAATAATAAATATTTTGTATAATGATGTCTATTATTTGCAAAAATTAGTTTAAATGATTTTAAGCATAAATATCGGATTATTACAGCAATAATAAATATTTGTTTTCATAGAAATTCATTGATAATTTATTCATTTTTTCAAATATTTTTCGGGGGCTTAGAATGGACACAGGATATTTGGGATATTTAGTAAAAATTATAAATTATTCCTTTCCGTTTATGAAAAAAATTATCACCGTCTAAGGAACCATTTCGTATCAACGGTTGTGTGAGTCAATTTAGTAAATTGCCGGAAGCCTGTTAAAAAAATTGAAAAATCTAAAGTCTATATGAAGAAAGGGGTCTTTCATGAATCTGTTCTCTAGTCTGATTATTATTCTGGGATTGATCATTTTCGAAATTATCAGCAGTATTGATAATGCTATTATTAATGCTGAAGTCTTATCGACTGTCGGCACAAAGATGAAGAAATGGTTTTTATTGTGGGGTCTTCTTTTTGCAGTATTTTTAGTCCGGGGACTGCTTCCATGGCTTATTATTTGGGCCACTATGCCGACACTTGGACCAATCGATGCATTTACAGCAGCATTTAGCAGTGATCCGTTGGTGAAGGAAACCATCGAAAAAGC